>CAMDEX010000022.1 GCA_945897075.1 Litorilinea aerophila | reverse complement strand
TGCATATGCTGTTGATTGGCTACAAACATGCCGTTTCTCGCTTTGATAGGAATCAAGGATTCTATTTCTCTTGCCTTCCTATTTTACCCCGCCCGCGATTTTTTCGCGAGTTTTCACCATCCCCGTTACCCTTTTTTCACTGGAGTCACCATTCCGCCCTACATTACAATGCCAGCAACGTTTCACCGGCTACGGCCTTACGAATTGTGATCCGGTGATTCCTATGCAACCCAGCGGGCAGGCCATTGGGTGGGAAGAAGGCGGCTTCCAGAATCTCGGTCGAGTCGAGAATCATCTCCCCCCCCGTAATCTGACCGAGTAAAATAAAGTCAATACTGAGCCGGGAGTTGCGTTGAGCGACCAGCCGTTCGACCGCCACAGTCAGATTTGTCTCTTCCCGCACCTCCCGCTGCCAACACTGCACCAGATTCTCGCCCCGCTCCAGCAACCCTCCCGGCAATCCCCAGGGGTGGCGGTGATGAAAGCGATGGCGCAGCAGAAGCACTTCCCCCGCGTCGTTGAGCAGCACACCGCTTACACCGACAAAGAGTTTGGGCCGCAGCAGCCAGATGATCCACCACTGCACTATGTCCGGGATCAGCCGCCAGAGCCGGGAGAGCACTATAGATTTAAATTGTGCCACAGAGTTCGCCGTTCGCTATTGTCTCAACCACAAAGGCACGAAGACACAAAGAACAGCAAGATTTTTCTTCTTCGTGTCTTTGTGCCTTCGTGGTTACGTTTGCGTTCGTTATTGCTTCAACCACAAAGGCACGAAGACACAAAGAACAGCAAGATTTTTTTTCTTCGTGTCTTTGTGCCTTCGTGGTTACGTTTGCGTTCGTTATTGCTTCAACCACCAAGTCACAAAGGCACAAAGAACAGCAAGATTTTTTTCTTCTTCGTGTCTTTGTGCCTTCGTGGTTACGTTTGCGTTCGCTATTGTCTCAACCACCAAGTCACAAAGGCACAAAGAACAGCAAGATTTTTTCTTCTTCGTGTCTTTGTGCCTTCGTGGTTACGTTTGCGTTTCTAGGATTTGGGCAGAGCGCCCGCAGGGACAAAGCGCCCATCCCCGGTCTGCACCAGCCGCCCACGCACGGCGTAGATCTTCACCCGTTCGTTGGAATAGAGCAAAGAGAGTTCTCCGCTGGCGACCATTCCATCCCACTTCGCCTCGGCCTGGGGATGTTCGTGGCTCTCCAACTGGCCCACATAAATCAGCGCAATTTCCAGTTCATCCATCAATTGCCGGGTGCGCGCCAGATCGTTTGTATTCCAAAATTCGCCCAACAGCGCGCCGCGTGCGCCCACCAGTTCACCCCAACGCTGCTCGCCCTCGTGCATCCCGCTCACACCGCTCAGACCGGTCAGCGAAGCCACCCGGCTGCCCATCGCCCTATAGTATTCCAGCGTAGACGATTCCGCCACCACCAGATTGCCGCGCACATTCGCCAGCAGCCAGTTGATGGCCTCCCGGTCATAACGCAGTTCAATCGGATTGTTGCCGTCCGGCCAGGTGTAGACACCCTCGTTCATAAAGTCCAGCCCATCGAGCGTGCCGATGGGTGGCTGCCAGCCCGGGAAGCGCTGCTCCAAGCGGGCCGCCGTCCCCCACAGGGGATAGGCGAAAGTGGCGAAAAGCAGGAGAGAAAAAATCGTGAGCCAGAGGGGGCGCAGGAATTGGCGACTGGCGACTGGCGACTGGGGACTGGGGACTTCTTTCTCATCCGCGTTCATCTGCCCAATCCCCGTCATCCGCGTTCTATTCCCCTCTGCCAATATCCGCGGCAGGGCAATGGCCGCGGCCACGCCCCAGAGTACCCAGATCTGAATGAAAAACTTGAAGAGGGTATTCATCCGATACCACTCGCCGCCCTGCAGAAAGTCTTTCAGGTAGATCAGTTGCGTCCCGGCCAGGAGGGCGAAACCGGTGACGGTCAAGAGCGCGGCCAGCAGTGTACCCGCATCCGCGGCCCGCCCGCGCCGCCAGAGGAGCAGGAAACCGATAGCCAGAGCGGGCACACAGACGCCCAGAACCTTCTGGTCGGTGAAGAAGAGCAACCCCGCGCCGATGACGACAAAAAGCGGAACCCACCACTGCCCAGCCAGAAAGCCCAGCGTCGGCCAACGCACCAGCCGCGCCTGCCAATAGAGCAGCCGGGGCAGACGATCCAGATTGCCCCAGGCCAGCCCCAGCCAGCGTTCCAAACCGGTTGGCTTGGCGTCACCGGGGCGGGCCGGCCCGCGCAGGCTCACCAGCAGCCACGAGATGAGCACAAAGGCAAAGAAGCCCCAAATCAACAGCCAGACGCCCAGATCGTCTGGCTCTTTGACCGTCCCCACGCCGCTGGCCCCCACATTGTGATAGGTGCGGAAGAAGGGCAAAAAGGAGAGATAGGCAGCGACCAGAAAGCCGACGGCACCACCGATGAGCAGGGGCAGAGGCAAGCGCCCGCGTCCCCGGTAGAGACTGACGGCCAGCGCCAGCACACCCAAGCCAAAATAGGTGGGCAATTCCCACAAATTGATACTGGCGAGCGTTCCCAAGAGCAGCCCAAAGCCAGCCAGCAGAAGCAGCCCCTGCCCCCACTCCCGCCGCCAGTCCACATCGTAACTGCGCAACAGAGCCAACACCAGCCCCAAAAAGAGCACAGAAAAGGGGATACCGATCATATGCGGGTGCAGATCGGCGAAGGTAAAGCTCCAATAAGGGAATTCGTTGATCGAAAAGGGAATCACCCGGCTGGGTGCCCAGAAATCGTAGCCGGGCAATTGCCTATCGGTGGTCACCAACCGCCAAAAACCGTCTGCCGCGGCCACAGCCGTCTGCACGCCGGGCAGGGCACTCTCGAAGCTGCTCTGGCTCATCTCCAGCAGCCGTTTGACGATCTGGGCGAAGCTGTCCAGATTGCCCAGAATGGCGACGAAGAGGGGGGCGAGGAGCGCGGAGGCAAGGCCGGTGTGCCAGGCGGGGGAGGAAGAGAGGATGGGAGGAAGGGAGGAAGGGAGGATTGGTTGAATCGGTGATTGGGTGATTGGGTGATTGGGTGATTGGGTCGTAGGCGCAGGGCGCAGGTCGATGTCGAGGATATCGTCTGCGGGCGCGACGGGTAGAGCAGCCAACGGCGCTGGTTCGGTGGCGTCGGAGGAAGAAGCGCCGAACTGGGAGCGTAAGCGACCTGTCTCCTGTCTGCTACCACCCTCCACCGCCGCATAGGCCACCCCAAACGCGTTGACAACCGTCAACGCAAAGAGCGAGGGAATCGCCAGGTTGAAAGCGACTTCGGCGTAGATGCCGGTCAGCTTGACCAGATAGGCGACCAGATAGATACCGAAATAGTAATAATTGATATAGCCACCGGCGAAGTGGGGATCGACTGGCGGGAAAGTCGGGCTGCGCAGGATACCGTTGAGAAAGGCGAACTCCATAAACTTCTCGCCGCCAAACCAGGGCTGCCAGATGTCGGGGTTGCGCATCCGCACCAGCACAAAAAAGACAAAGGCGAGGGCAAAGAGCGCCTCCCCCACCAGCAGCAGCGGCCACATACGGGCCAAAAAGCCCTTCATCTCGCGCCAACGCCAAATTAGCAGAGCCAGCCCGATCACCGCCACCAGAGCGGCCACCAGCCAGGCGTTGACGACACTATTCTGGGCAATCCCCACACTGGCACAGAGCCAAAGCAGCCAGCCCGCCAGCAGCCAGCCCAGCGCTTTGCTGAAGAGATAGCCCCGGTCGCGCAGACGGCGCAGAAGGAGAAAGCCAATCGGCCAGCTAACCCAGCCCAACAGCGAGAGTACCAGCCACCACCAGCCTACAGCCAGCCAGGGACTCGCGCTGGCGCTGACATTCCAGCGGTAATTGTCCACCAGCGGCAATTCGTCCAGCGGTACGCCCAACGAGAGATCGGCCCGTTCTTCCAGCGGCGGCAAAGAGGGCTGCGACGGCTGGCGTTCCTCGCCCCGAATCCAGGCCACGACCGCATTGATCAGCCCTTCCTTCTCGCTCTCCGGGCTGTTGCCCAGACCGATCAGATTGAGCAGCGGGCTGAGAGGCGAGTCTTTGCCCCGGTAGTTGGGGATGGCCCCCTCCCACGCACCGCCGAGCAGCGCATCAAGCTCGGCGTCACTCAGTTGGTCTGTTTTCTGGAAGATCGAGACCTGCGGGTGATCGTAGAGACTCCAACTTTCGTCCGCGTTCGCGTCCGGGAAGGTGAAGCCAAAGAGTCGCGGCGGCGAAGTGACTTGGGCGGCGTGGATGAAACCCAACTGCTCGCTGAACATCAGATCGTAGTAGCGGGTGGTCAGCGGATAGCGTTCAGGTAGCTCGTCCACACTGCCGTAGATGCGTTTGGAGCTATAAATGACAAAATCAGCCTCCTTCAGCTTCGCCTTGAGAATCTCATACTTCTGGGCGTTGTCATCCTCGTAGGGCGACCAGTCTATGTGGCGCAGACCCGCGCTGCCCATATCCAAGCCCGGCGCGTCCGGCACCGATTTGGGCAGGGGATCGTCCCACAGCTCCCACAGGATGATCGAATCGCGCGGCGCATTGGCATAGACCCAGCGGCTGGCCACCAGCCACGAATGTTCGTGACCGTAGACGCCGTTGACGTAGGCCACAGACCAGAAGAGGCCGCCAAACAGAGCGACGGCAGCGACGAGCCAGCCGAGGGAGCGAAGGACGAAATTAGGAGATTGGGAGATTGGGAGATTGGGAAGACGCACTTTGCCCAAAAACCAAAGAGTCAGAGCTGCGGCAAAGAGGACGACAAAGGGCAGCACCGGACTCATATAGCGGTTGAATTTGGCCAGGAAAGCCCCGGTCAGACCGAAATAGGGGATCAACCAACTCCAGACGATCCACTCGCCGCCGCTGGCTTTGCCCGCAGCCAGACGCAGCAGCGCCCACAAACTACCCGCCAGCGCCACGATGCCCAACGGCAGCCCCATCCCCCACACCACCTGCTGCTGGATAAAATAGAGATAGGGTGTCGTATTGCGGTATTGGCGGGTGAAGGGCATATCGGCGATGCCGCGCACCATCGCGCCCTGCTCCACCAGCGTGGCCTGGATGAAATTCTGCCAGTCCAGAATGGCGTAGGGGCTGGTGATGGCAAAAGTGACAACGGCCAGCAGCAGGGCGAGAAGCGCACCGGCAAATACACGCCCGACACCCCCACCCTTCGACAGGCTCAGGGCACCGCCCCGGCCCTCCCCCGTGCCAGGGGAGGGAGTTTTGGCCGCCAACCAGCCCACCACCAGCGCGGCCATCAGCGGTGCGGCCAGGATGGGCAGGGCGCTAAATTTGGACGAGATCGCCAGCCCCGCGCCGATGCCCGCCAGCAGCGCCCCCCGCCAGGAACGGTCCTGCGCCATCAACACCGCGCCGTAGACGGCCAGGACGGTAAAGGTCGTGCTGGCCGGGTCCATCGCAAAGAAATGGCTGAGCTGTATAGCCTGGGCAGTGAAGGCGTAGAGCGCGGCAGCCAACAGCCCCGTCCACGCGCCGTAGAGACGGCGGCCCAGCAGAAAGAGCAGAAAGATCGTCAACGTATCGAGCAGGGCCATGAGCAGACGACCGGCCACCGCCACTTCGCAGCCGCTGTTCGCCAGCCGCATCTGTGTGACGATATGCTCCGGCACAGGCAACGCCTCGGCCACCGGGGTCAGTTTGTGCAGAATCTCGCCGGTAGCAATGCCCAGATAGAGTGGAAAGTGGCCGTAGGTGAAACTGCGCCGCCGCTGCTCGTTGCGATCCCAGAGGGGATTGAGCGGGCTGCGTTGCGGGTCTGTAAATTCGTCCCAACTCTGCGGCCAGCTAATGGAGGCCGCATAGAAACAGGCCGTGCTGCGTTCGTCCGGGTGGCTGCCCATGCCGTCGTCAAAGCGGACGTTCCAGGTGCGCAACGTCAACCCGGCCAGGAGAACCAGGCCGAGGAGGAGGTAGACAAGAGGGGATGTGCGGGTCATTGAGCGATTAGCGATTGGGGATTGGGGATTGGGGATTAGGGATCGGGGATTGGGTGCTGTCAAGTCTCCCAGTCGCCGGTCGCCAGTCTCCCAGTCGCCAATCCTATTTTGATTCTACCGGCCAGTTGGGGATCACCCACGTAATCTGATTAGCGGGCGGTGGCGGCCAGAGCAGATAGACATCCACCCATCTGCCCCAGATCACCAGATTGCTGTCGTCGTAGCCCAGATCAATCCGCTTGGAGCGAATAGCCGAGCCAGTGTCCAGGGCATCACCGACGCCATAGCCCGGCACGAAAACTTTAGAGCGCAAAGGAATCACATTGGGATCGACCGCCACCACACCAAAACGCATGGGATCGCCCGTGCGTGTGCGTCCATACCAGGGCGCATCGGGCGAGACGCCGGAAGTGCCGGTGCTATAGCTGAACGCATACATACGCATTTTGCGCCAATAGGTCAACACCTGTCCATCAGCCGCGCTAAAGGTCTGCGGCGCGATGCGCTGGCCATAGGCGATCACCCGCTGCGCCGGCTGCTGGGCCTGCCATTCGTCCTCCAGCACGCGCTCCACTTCGACGCCATCCGCATAGCGCACACGATAGCGGCTGCGCGTGATCCCCTCCGCACCCCCGGTGACCAACTCTTGGGTATCAATGAGCAGCGTGGCGTCCGGGCGGAAGACCGTCTCGAAGGGCACAATGTTTTCCTCCACTTCGACATTTTCCTGCACCCGCACAATGCGGATTTCCACATTGTCGTAGAGTTCGTTGTCCAGGGGCGGCGTCACCTCGTCCAAGCCGGCCAGACCCAGCCCCATCTCCGTCAGGGCATCGCCGACTGTGCGACCGCGCGTGCGCGTCTTCAAAAGGCGGCCATCCACCTGCAAACTGACCGGCGTGCTGCGCTGGATAAAGACCCGCAGACCCGTGCTGACCGGGCTGCCCAGACTCGGCTGCACTTTGTCGCCCAGATAAATTGTGATCTCGGCTTCGCGCAATGCTTCGCCCACCGTTTGCGCGGTGGTGGGGATGGTAAAGGGCAGATTCCCGTCATCTACCGTAATCGGGACAGCCCTGTAGACGCGCAGTTGCAGCGGTTCCGTGCGCAATCCTTCCCACCGATACCAGCGCCCAGATGTGGGCGGTGCAATTGTTTGTACCCATTCCGGCAAGGGCGCGTCTAAGGCGATGGGCTTGCCGCCCAACAGCACGCGATCGTACTCATCCACCGCGATTCCGCCAGCAGCCAACGCCTGGCGGGCGCTGGTCGCCCAGGTGCGCACCCGCACGTCTCGCCCATCCGCCAACAGACGCACAGGACGCGCCCGCTCCAACACGACGCGCAAATCGGAATGCAGACGGGTGGCGGGTGGCGGCGTGAGCCGATCCGCTGGGTCGAGCGTCAAACCCAAGTCTGCCAGCAGGGGGGCCAGGGTGCGCCGGTGGGTCTGCACAGGTTCGGACAGCCCATCCACAGTGACGACAATGGGCAGTGCGGTCAGATGCCAGGCAAACCAGAGCAGCAGCAAAATAGCCCAAACCTGGGCAATAGCCAGCAGCCGGGAGAGCAACGACCGGTTCACAGAAAGCCTGCTGAGAGATTCCAGCGGTTGGCTGATGCTAGACATGCCGTCTATTGTACCCAGAAGCGGGGTGAAAGCAAAAGCGCGCAACCTTCCGGGAAGGGGTGCGGCGATCTACACAAGTCCAATCATTCTTTACCCCTTCCCGGAAGATGATCTGGTTTTGGCCCACACTTCCTACCCGTGATAGCATTTCGGGCTATGACCAGTCTGCGTACAGAGTCCCGAGTCCGAAGTCCGGCGTCCACAGTCCCCAATCCAGAGTCCGGCGTCCAGAGTCCAGAGTTCCCAGTCCAAAGTCCACAATCGGGTGCTGGACGCCGGACTCTGGACGCCGGACGTCGGACGCAGGACGCAGGACTTTCCCCACGCCTGCTTGCCATCGGCGCAATTCTTGTGGCGTTCGCCCTGCGTCTGTACAAACTGGGCGCAGAGTCCCTCTGGTACGACGAAACTGTCAGCGTCTTTCTGGCCCGACAGAGCATCCCCGAACTCATCGCCCACACAGCGCGGGACATCCACCCGCCCGGCTACTACCTGCTTCTCCACCTCTGGGGCTGGTTGGCCCAGCCAACACTGCAAACCGGTCTGGAATTCATCTACGCCTGGCCCAGCCTCTTTTGGGGAGTTCTGCTGATCCCGCTCATTTTTGCGCTGGGCCGCCGTTTCTTCACCACCCGCGTAGCACTGGCCGCGCTCTGGCTGACCGCTGTCCACCCCTACCACATCTGGTACAGCCAGGAAGTACGCATGTACACACTGGGCGCGGGGCTGGGGCTGCTCTGTCTATGGGGAGCAAGTGGCAGGTGGCAAGTGGCAGGTGGCAGGCGGCAAGTGGCAGGTGGAAAGTGGAAAGTGGCAGGTGGTCAGTCCCCAGCCCCCAGCCCCCAATCTCCAGTCCCCAGTTCCCAGTCGCCCGCCTCCCCCATTCACAATTCACCATTCACCATTCACCATTCACTATTCCTTTACATCCTCGCCGCAGCCGCCGGTCTCTACACCCTCTACTATTTCGCCTTCCTCCTCATCGCTCTCAATCTTTTGGTCATCTGGCATCACTTCGCCACTCGCCGTTCCCTAATCGCCAATCCCCAATCCCCGTTCCCTAATCCCCAATCCCTCCTCGCCTGGCTTCTCGCCAACGCCGCCGCGCTGCTGCTCTGGTCGCCCTGGCTGCCCGTCTTCTGGCGACAGATGAGCGACCCGCCGGTGCCGCCCTGGCGCGTGCCATTGGATCTTCCAGCGCTCCTCCAGGAGAGTCTGGCCGCGCTGCTGGTGGGACAATCCCCGCCCCTGGCGACGCTCTGGCCCTGGGCGCTGTTGAGTGGACTTCTACTTTGCGCCTTTGTCGTGGCCGTCACCCGACGCCCCTACACCAGAGCGGAATGGACGATCTTCGCTTTCGTCCTGCTGCCGTTGCTGCTGATCGCTGTGGTCAGCCTGACCGTCACGCCCCTCTACCACATCCGCTACTTCTTCACCTACGCCGCCGCGGGTACGCTGTTGCTCGCTGTTATCCTTGACAAAACTGTTGGACACTGGCGATGGCTACACGCAATTTCCCTGGCCGGGCTGATGACACTGAGCGCGTGGAGTCTGGCCGAGTTCTGGACGAACCCGCTCTACCGGGCCGACGACCACCGGGCCGCGGTCACGGAACTGGCCGCCAACTGGCGGCCCGGCGATGCAATGCTGGTCAATGCGGGCTGGGCCTACACCGCGCTGGCTGTCTATTGGCCGGCAGCCCCCTCCCCCAACGGCGCGCAACCCATCTCTCCTCTCCTTCGCACTCGTTTGTATGACTATGCGAATGGAGACAATTTGACGATACCTGCCCAGGAGACCCCTTTCCTTCTTCTCGGCGGATCGGTAGATGGCTCGGCCAATCTGGGCTGGGGGCTGGCCGAGAGCGATTTTTACGCCATCAGCCGCGCCGCGACCGAAGCTACACTGGCCGAGGTGACCGCCCGCCATCCCCGCCTCTGGCACTACCGCCTCTACGACACAGTGAGCGACCGGGGCGGCGCAGTGCGGGGCTGGCTGGATGCCCACACCACCCCGCGGCTGGACCTGCCCTATCCCGGACGGGACTTTCTGCGTGTGCAACTTTTCGAGACAGCCGCCTTCGCCAACCAGAAAAATTGTCCGCAAACGCCGGGTACGGCGGTCACATTTGGGGATGGGGTCGTCCTGCGCGGCGCAAGCTACTCCCCCGCGCCCCAAGCGGGCAGCAGCCTCTACGCCATCCTCTGCTGGGAGATCGGCGCTGACATCGAAGCGCAGAATCTGCGCACCAGTCTGCGGCTCTATGCGCTGGTGGGCACAGAAGCCCTTCTGTTGGCGCAAAAGGATGAGTCACCTTTTTTGAATGTGGCTACACGAAATTTCCATCAAACGGCGCTTGCCCTGCCCATCCCTGCCGCAACCCCACCCGGCAACTACCGGCTGGAGGTGATCGTCTATGACGGCGCGACGGGCGACCCCTTGCCCATCAATAACGCGCGGGCCATCGTCGGGCAACGCTGGCCGCTGACGAAGATAGTCATCAGTGAGCAGTAATCAGTGGGACCCGGTACTGTTCACTGTTCACTGTTCACAGAAGGAGCAACCCAATGCAGATTGGCGCGATGAACGACCCCCACCGGCAACTTTTTGACGAGATCGACTGGTTCGCCGCCAACGGCTTTGACTATATCGATCTGACTGTGGAAGCGCCCGGCGCGGCTGCGGAAAGTACGGATTGGCGGGCTGTGGCCGCCGCCATCCAGGGAGTAGGGCTGGGCGTTGTCTGCCACACCGCGCCTTACCTGCCCATCGCCAACCCCTCGCCGCTGGTACGCCAGGCCGCCGTGGATGAGCTGCGCCGCTCCATTGACGTGGCCCAGATCGTCGGGGCAAGACTGTGTACGATGCACTTCATGGGTTGGCCCGCCTATCTGAGCGACGCCCAGGGCTACGAGTTCTACCGGCAGATGCTGGAAATCCTTGTGCGTCACGGCGGGGAGCGGGGCGTGACCGTGGCCATGGAGAACAGCCCGGATAACCGCCACCAGCACAAATACTTTCGCGAGATTTTCCAGCGCGTGGCCGATCTGAAACTGCTCTTCGACATCGGCCACGGCCATCTGGCCACGTCCAAAACGATGACCCGCGAGTATCTCTTTTCGCTCAACGACCGGCTGGCCCACATCCACATCAGCGACAACAACGGCATAGAAGACCTGCATCTGCCCTTTGGCGCGGCCATCCGCGGCGGGCTGGACGTGGCCGCCAATCTGCGTGTGCTGCGCTCCTTTCGCTACGACGGCACGATTACAGTCGAGGTCTTCGGGGATCGCCGCTGGCTGCTGGCCTGTGTGGCGCTTCTGCGCGAGGAGTGGGAGAAGGCGGGTTGACTGAAAATACTGAAAATCCGTGAATTCTGTCATCCGTGTTCTATTTTTCAGAACAGGCGAAATGCCTGGGGGCACTGATAGCGATGAAAAGCCGGTCGGACTACCAGTCCGACCTACGCCAGCTATTTTCACATCAGTGCCCCAGGCGTGTGCCTGATGGGGAAAAGAGGTATAATACGCAAAGTGCAGGCAAGAGATACGCATTGTGGCGGACGGTTGACCCGACCGCTAGAATGGGAGCAGTCAATGGTATATAGAAAAGTCATCCCTTTTTGTCTGACAGTTGGCCTGTTTGTCGGCCTGCTGGCTCTTTTGACGCTGAATCAAGCCGGACAGGCCCGTGCGGAGCAATCCGCGCCCCTGGCCGTCCAGCCGGGCGCAGTCGGGGCGCAGGGCGTTCTCACCGCCACCCGCCCCAGCAGACCGCAACTGACGCCCGTCGAAGCCCAACCAGCGCTCTCTGTGCCGGTGACAGTCACCGATCTCCTGACTGTCACCGCCCCGCCTCCTGTGGCGGCCACACCTGCGCCCGCGGCGGCACAACTGCCTGTGGTCGAATTGCTGCCCGACGAAGTACTGACGGGGACGATTGTACTCAACCGGACGGCAAAGGCGCTCTTCTTCTTTTTAGACGACGATCTCTACGAACTGCCCGCCAACCGGGCCACCGGATTGCTGCTTGCCCGCCCCCTGGCCGGGTTGACACTGTTCACCTGTGCCGCGGATGTAACCGACGACGCAGCCTGCCAGTGGGTCTCCTACCCCATCCGCCGCTCCGCCTTCTACGAAGTCAGCGCCGACGCCGCCGCGACGGGCGCGGCCAATCTGCGGCTGGCTGTGGCCGTCGCGCCGCCGCTGGACGCGGCGTGGATTCAGAACCGGACGGGTGCAGATGCCGAACTTCTCTGGGGTGAGGAGGCGCTGACGATCACAAATACAGGGCTGGCGCTTCTGGATGCGACGGGGGAAGCGCCAGCTACCCTCTACCTGCCCCGCTGCTTGCAGAGCAGCAGCCAGCGCATCTGCGAATGGCTGCCGACCCCCTACCGCGGCGGGGTCTACTACGCCCTGCGCCAGAACCAAAAAGCGGCGGGGATCAACGGCGTCACGCTTGCGCGCAGCGAGCTGAAGCCACTCCTCATCCAAGAAGCGCTGCTGACCCCCACGCCAACGCCCGAACCTGAACCGGTTGGCATCCTCTGCCAGACGCAGATTCCATCGCTCAACGTGCGCAGCGGGCCGGGCACGGGCTATCAAATTATTGGCAAATTGCGTCTGACCGAAGAAAATCAGGGGCGTGTCCTGGCCGTGGGACGCACAGCCAGCGGCGATTGGCTGGCCGTGGATCCCCGTTTTGTGGCGGGCGGCTGGGTTGCCAATGCGCGCCAGTGGCTGGTCTGTGACGGGGATTTCAACCTTTTGCCGGTCGTGGAGGTCGCCGGGGAGCAGCAGGCGCGCCCGCTTCCGCCCCCCGCGCCAGCAGCCGACAGGGATGTCGGCGCTCCCAACCCGGCTTCTCCATCTGAACAGATCGCAACCCCCACGCCCCAGGCCGAGAACGGATCACCCACCAGCCCTGGCCCCAAGCAGGCGTTGCTGATTGCCACCAACTCCTTCGAATATCCCATCCGCTTTACCCTGGACCCGGCCTCGCACGGCCTGCCCGAAGGCACCCCCTCCGAGTACGATTTGCAGCCGGGAGAGAGTATGCGCTTTGTCATCCGGGCGGGCCGCGTGCAATTTTCGGCCAGTATGGCCTGGCGCAGCGGCGCGGGCAATGCAGAATTTGAACTACGCGAAGGGGCCGCGGTGGAACTCTTCCTGCGCTTTGAGCCGTCCGAGAAGAACCCCGACCTGTGGGTGATGCACTTCGAGTAAATCTAGTACAGCGAGGCGTAAATACTTTAGTGGTTCCTGCTCCCCGCCGGTCCGTGACCGGCGGGCGCTTGTCCACCAGACGCCGCCGGGTCACGGACCCGGCAGGAGCAATCACATCGTAGGTTGGGTTCTGGCCGCAAGAAAACTTCATCCTTATCGCGAATGGCCCGGCCAGAACCCAACATCAGTCGTTTCCCCGACGCCCCAATTGTTCCTTTGCCCAAGCCAACCACTCCGCCGACGGTAAATGATAGGGGCGGAACTTCTCGCTGCGCGCCTCCTCCTCGCTGACGAAGATGGCCCGGTGCGGGCCTAATTTGCCCGCGGCCGGGGTATCAATCAGACTGGCCGAATCTTCCGCGCTCATCTGGAAAACTACGCGCATCTCGAATTCACGCAGCGAACGCCGATCCAGCGTGCGGTTGAGATTGGCGACGGTATCGCACCAGACAATCGTATGCACGCCCACCTCCGGCCCTTCGCGCAGAATCGTGGGGAATTGCTGATCCGGTTTGGGCGGCGGCGCTTCTTCCGTCGCATCGAGGCTGAAGGAAGCAAAGCCGGCGTTCTCGTCGGTGCGCAGATCGCGCGCCCGTTGCAGACCGAAGACGAGCAGATAGAGAGGTGGGTGGTTGGCTGCCTCGTCGTTGAGACGGCGATCCACTTCGGCGGCGACTGCGGCGATGGTTTCGGGCAATTCCCGTCGCCGTCCCCAGCGCACGGTATCGGGCAGCGCGTCGCGCAGACCGCGCAGGGTGTCGGCGTGGGGGCCGTCGGCAGGAGTGAAGTCGAGGAGGAAGAAGCGGGGATTGGGGATTGGAGACTGGGCGACCAAACTGATCAGCGCTGTGAGCGTCATCCCCAGCGCGGCATCTTCGTTCTGGCCGACGACGAGCAGATTGCTGGCGCTCTGGCGGCGAAAACGGGCCGCCGTGGGGTCGGCGATGGCGATGGGTTCGCCCAGGAACGCGAACTCCCCAACCCCTCCCCCTAAAAAGGAATCCCCACCCCAGCCCTCCCTCACAGTGGGGGAAGAGGAAGTGAGCAGGTCATGAAGGAGTTGGTTGTCCTCGATGCGGACTGGGGCGTTGCCCTCGAAGACGATCTGTGGGCGGGGTGGGCGATAGTTGCGCTGTTGGGCCAATGCGTGGACCTGTTGCAGGTAACTACTCCGCTTGTCATCGGAAAGCCAAGCCACCTGAAAGGGGTTGTTGCCCTCGACGCGCCCGTTGGCGTCGTTGTAGATGGCCTCGCCCGGGCGGGAGAGCAGGCGGGCCGCGCCGTTGTCGTCGGCCAGGATGAGGCGGGAGTCGGCTTCACTGCTCTGCAGGGCAATACGCACACCCATCTGGTCAATCGTGCTGCGCGCCAGGGAATAGGCCCCGGCCAGACTTTGCGACCCCAAGAGTACGTGAATGCCAAAGGCACGTCCCTGACGCACCAGTCGATCGAGAAAGCCCCCAGTGGCTTTGGTCACCGCGTCGTCCTCGGCAAAAAATTCCTGGAATTCGTCCACGAGAAGGAGAATGCGGGGGAGGGAACCCCTACCCACAGATTTTTCCCCGCGGACAGGGGAGGGGGGTTTTGAATTGCGGTAGGCGGAGAGGCCGTCTACGCCAGCGGCGCGGAAGAGTTCGCCGCGGCGGGCAAGTTCAACATCCAGCCCAGCCAAGACGCTGAGGCCAAATTCCCGCTCGCTTTCGATAGCGATGACCTGGGCGTGGGGCAGCCGGTGGGTGGCGTAAGTTTTGAACTCCACACCCTTCTTGAAATCAATGAGGTAGAGTTGCAGTTCGTCCGGGCTGTACTTGAGGGCCAAACTGGTAATGAGAGTGTGGAGCAGGGACGATTTGCCCGACCCTGTGCGCCCAGCCACCAGAGCATGGATGGCTGTGCCCCGGCCCAACGTCAGGAACTGGACACGCGTGGCCCCGGAGGGACCTAGCGCCGCCACCAGATCGTCGGCAGCGGAGGCGTTCCACCGTTCAGCTACGGGCAGCGCGATGCGGGCAAAGGGTACTTCTACTTTGCTGGCAGCTTTGGCCGCCGCGCCCACAGCCTTAATATTCTGGTCGGTCAGTCTAGCGGGGGGTGGGACATCCAATTCCAGCCTACAATCTTTGAAATCCGCGTCCTGCCAGACAAAGCGTTCCCCATTCCAGGTGATGATTGTGGCGTTCTGTTCCAGATCGGCTATGGAGAAGCCATGCGGCAGTGGTTTGCTCATGTCGGCCAGGATAACGGTATAGACGCCGCAGCGCGGTCCGTTCTGCACAATACTGACCAGACGGCGGGCCGCGGCCTCGCTAAAATTGACCGGAAAGTCGTGTACCACCAGCACTCGGTAGGGTTCGGCCACCTCGCCCGCCTCGGCGTTGTAGGCTTCAATATCTGCGTAGCTGTTGCGCAGGTACTTCTGGATGACCGTCTCGATATGCTCGGTCAATTCGGCCAACCGTTGCTCGATATGATGGGGTTCAGTCCAGGCCCGGCTGGTCACAAACGCGTCGTCGTAGTCGGTCAGGTGCATAAAGGGCGCTACATTCTGGCCTAGCCCCACAGGATCAAGAAAGATGAAACGCAGTTTGCCCGGCGGGATAGCACCAAGCAGGCGCAGAAGGATGGATTGGATGGCTTGGACGGCTGTCGAACGAGCGTCAATCCTGGATTTCACGAGTAAAGAACGATGGCCGATCAGGGGGAGTGACGCCGGCAGTGCGAGTGTATCCCAACTTCCCGTTTCCGTCAGTGTACCGACGCGTACGCCGATCTGCACCAAAGATAACCCTGCAGCCGAAGCGAAATCGCCGGGCTGCCAAGTGCGCCAGGCGTTGTCGAGCCACTCTGCGCCCAGCAGCCCGGCGTCATCCCAAATGGATGCAGAAGCGATCTGCGTGCGCGCGGACTGTGACGCATACGCTGCCAGAGCTGCGGCCAGATCTGTATCGCGCTGACGGTTGGCCGCTGCGACGGTCTGATCGTGGGTGACTTGCGCTTGAGTCACCGCCTGCTGATAGGTGGCCTGGGTCTGGGTCGTAGCCTGACGATGGGCCGCATCCGCAGCAGCTTTGCGCTGCGCCACCTCTGCCTCTACTTGTTTGACCCAAGCGTGTCGACACATCTGAGCTTCGACATCAATTTGAAGTAGTTGCAGGGATATCTGTGCGATCTTCGGCAAATGTTTTTCGGACATCTTCGCTTCCACATCGCGCTGGCGGTTAGACTCAGCAATGGTCCGATCATGAGCGTCTTGCGCCTGCGCCAGGGCCCGCTGATAGGTGGACTGAACCTGTTCTGCGGCTTGGCGATAGGCGTCGTCAGCACCCGTTTTGCGCTGGACCGCCTCCGTCGTGGCCTGTTGTACCCAAGCATCTCGATATGCCTGGGCTTCAGCCTGAAGCTGGAGCAGTTGCTGGGTGAGTTGTGCGATCTCCTGCAAATGTTTGTCAGACATTTTCGCTTCCTCGGTAGATATGAGGCCGATGCAGCAATGTGCTTTTGAAAAGTAAGTTTTTGTAAGGTGTAGATCGAGCACGCGCTACAGGGGATTTCAACAAGACTAAATTGCCCGTTTCATCAACGAAAGGCCAATCGTGAGGGAAAACACACCAGAGTAGGACTTTCATTTGGGTATTGGTAAATACCCTTAGATTATCAGCCCGTGGAGCAAGAACCGTAACTGAGGCATGGGAGGGTAATTCGATCTGATCGGTCGGGAAACGCCCGATGACGATGCTAAAGATGACAATAGCGATGAGAATGACAAAGGCAAGTACACTAATTAGAACGACGCGACGACGGCGGGCTGCTTCCTGGGCAACATAAGCCTCGACAGCACGAGCTGCTTCCTGAGCCGCGCGGGCCTCGGCCTCACGCGCCTTGGCAGCACGAGCCTCTGCAGCAGCACGAGCTGCTTCCTGAGCAGCTCGTGCCTCAGCAGCGCGGGCTGCTTCCTGGGCAGCACGAGCCTCTGCAGCGGCGCGGGACTGGGCGGCTTGCCACAGCCCAACAGCACTGTTCAATTTCTCGGCAACTTGTGTGGCAAGTTGGATACGTCGAGCAAGTTCCGTTTCGGCTTGGGCAGGTTCGACAATGACTGGCTTTGCAGCCGTAGTGGGCCACAGAAAATTCAGCCCGGCTTTTTGTACCACATCTCGTCCCTTGCCCATATATGCTGCCATAGAGTCCATCTGTTGTTGCGTTCGACTGCGTGTGGTTTCGAGTGACTTGGTGGCATTGTTGTAAACGATTTGGCGCTGGCTTTCCGCCGCGGCCAGGGCCTGTTTGCGTGCGTTCTCTGCGTTTTGATTGGCTGTCTTGAAAGAAGCGGTAGCAGCGGTGCCAGCAGCGGTAGCCGCGGCAGCTATGCGGGCCTGGTCCTTCCTCCATTCATCTACCGCGTTTGTAAGTGCCTGTCCAGATTGCTCGGCGAATTGGAAACGCTGGGCCAATTCCACCCTAGCCTGGACAGGTTCAATAGTCACGGGCTTTGCAGCCAGGGTGGGCCACTGATGCTCCAGCCCGGCTTTCTGTACAGCATCCCGCCCCTCGCTCAGATGCGCTGCAATAGAGTCCATCTGCCGTTGCGCCAGATTGCGTGTGGTTTCGAACTTGTTGGTGGCATCGTTATGAACGGTCTGGCGCTGGTTTTCCGCCGCGGCCAGGGCTTGTTTACGTGCGTTCTCAGCATTCTGGAGAGATGTCTTGAGGGCAGCGGCAGCAGTAGCGGCGGCGGCGGTCTGTTCGTGCTTCTTATGGATGGCCGCTTCAGTCTCCCGGCGGGCGCGGTCGGCCTGTCGGAAAGTTCGCAAGACTTCTCGTTGGCGCTGGATGATTTCTGGTTCGGGCATGGGTAGCCTCCTACATTTTATTGTACACTACGCCGTACCTGGGCCAGCACCTGGGCCAGTCGATCCATCGCTTTGGTCGTGGACTGGGTTTCCTGGGCCAGGGGCTGCCAGTAGTTATTATCGAAATCGTGGCGCACTGGGTCGTTCCACTTCTGTTCGCTCTCGGCCCAAGCGCGGGCCAACCGTTGCCAAGCGGTGTGTAAATCGTCCATTCTCACTCCTCCAACAAATGCACCTCTCCGGAACCGTCTGGCTGCCACTCCACATACCAGGCGGTTGCCATTCCGCTCAGATAGGCCCGGTTTTTCTCCGCCGCTCCGCGACTGCTAAAGAGATAGTTGACCGACGTGATAGGAATCCGCACTCCGTCGGCGTCAAAGACGTAGCCAGCACTCATCATTAATTGATAGTCCTGCAACTGCTCCAGGTTAATGATCGAATCGTCGCCATAGGCTTTCATATCCCAGAGTGAGCCGTCTTCGTCCACATAATTGTCGCTCATACGATCTTTGAGCAACCCCAAACCGCTTTCATCCACCTGCGCCAGATGCTGATTCAGCACGACGGACACGGAAATACGCCGCTTCGTCTGGAAGACATACGTCGCTGCCCAGACTTCAAAGGTCGCGCCCCGTTGGGCGCTGTTCGGCTGCAGGGAAAGAGAGGAGGGGGTTTGAGCGAATGGCGCGCCGCCACTTCCCACAGCGATATAAGCTTCCAACGCAGCCGCCCGTCGTTCCAAAAAAGCCTGTGCTTCCACCAACTCCTTTTCGGTCAGTCGGTTCTGGCGTTGGGCCTGCCGCTGAAAAGCTGACCCCGCCTCTTGCAAGGCAGAGGTCGCACGCCGTACGTTCGCCAGTTCGGATTGCGCCTTCCGCAGCCATTCGATGGCCCGACGTAGGGTGGCTTCCGGTCCGCTGCAATCGGGTACGTAGAATTGCCCGGTATAGGGGTCCCAGAAGGCAGAGTCGTGGCACCATTGTACCGCGGCCTGGGCCTGACGAGCAATCTCCTCGCAACGGCGCACCTGGCCTTCCCAGTGGCGACGGCGCTCGTCCAGCCATTCCAGCGTGCGGCGTAATTCTATCTCCATCCGTTGCAGCGCGGCCTGACTCTCCGCGCCAAAACGGGCCAGCCTCGTTTTCAGGTCAGTCAGCGTCTGGATGGAACGCACGTTGGCGCTGCTCATCGGCTACCTCTGGTTCAGATATTCGCGCAGGCGTTGCGCCTTGCGCTGCAAAAAGGGAATCTGCTGGTCTGCCGAGCGCATATACTGCTGCAACACACGCATCGTCTGCTGGAACTCCTGGCCGAACTTCTGGTGTTCCTGATCGCGCCAGGTATCCCCCAATTGGGAAAACTGGCCGGACAGACGGCTGGTACTCTCCTGCAACTGCTGGTTGAACTGCTTCAACTCGCGGGCGAAACGTTCCAACTCCTCTGGGCTGGCGATGGCTTGGGTTGCCATGTGGATGCTCCTTGTGCTGTGGCGTGGGGACGCGTGAGCGGACTGACAGTCCGCTCTACAGAAGGAGTATAGCGCAAGTCGGGGAAAAGGAAAACACCGGGCGGACTGACAGTCCGCTCTACAGAAGAAGTATAGCGCAAGTTGAGGAAAAGGAAAACACCCCGGCGCGTAAGGCGGACTGACAGTCCGCCTTACCGCATTACCCCCGGCACGTAGAGGAAATAGCTGGGGGTGAATGTTTCTGCCGTCACATCGCTGAGTACCACCTGATCGATCAACGCGCTGGTGCGCCGGTTGGGTGAGCTTTCGTAGACGTTGAGAATCAGCGTAGCATTCTGCCCGGCGTAGGCCGCGAGATCGAAGAAGCGGTAGCGCCAGTCGCTGCTCTGCGCTTGCGCCAGCAGATAATCCGGGGGCTGGTTTTCGGCGGCCAGGATGATTTCAAATTTATCGTGGCCGTCGGCGCTCTCCTGGCTCTCCACCCGGTAGGCCAGGGCCAGGAAGGGACGACCGGCGGGAATCTGTATCTGCTGGCTCCATGTGCTGTTGCCGCCGTCGCTGCCTTCCGCGCCGGGTACGCCCACATTGGGCACAAAAGCCGTGGCCAGACGCAGCGCGTGGTCACTCGTGCCGGGCTGCTGTTCGGCGGCGGAGGGCGAGCTGCCGCCGATAGTCCACCCCGCCTGATCGCTCTCAAAATCGCCGTTGACAACCGCATTGCCCCCCGGCGCGTGGAGCAGCAGCAGCAGCGAATCCTCGGCAAAGCTGCGCCCCCGGTTGATCAGCCGCCCATCCACCGCCACATCCCAGACGCCGAAAGGCACAGAAAGTTGAAAAACGCCGTTGGCGTCAGTTGTGGTGATCACCGCGCCGACGGCGACAGTGGTGCTGCTGACCGGCTGCCCCTCCGGGTTGATGACCCGGCCCGTCACCGCGGCCTGGGTGGGCGGGTCGCCGATCTCCGTCTGCGCCTGGGCGTTCAACTCCCGGCTGACCTGGCCCAGCGCGTCGATGCCCACAGCGGCAAAGGCCAGCCGCTGCCCCATCTCGCCTGTATAGGTCAGACTGCCGGAAGCCACCAGACCGGAACGCCAAATCTGCCATTCCCCGCCGTCGCTCTGCGCCCAGACCTCCACACTTTGCACACCCGCGCCCCAATCCACGGCCTGCCAACTGACGGCAAACTCCGACGGCGAGAGGGAGGGCAAAGCGTCTATCCACGCCCAGGGCGCAAGCGTATCTTCCTCGACGAGCAGATAGGGCACGCCGTAGATGCCCATTGCGTAGCCGCCGTCGGCATTCGGCCAGTTGCGGTTGGTTGCGCCCGCCAGCTCAATTTCGTAATAGCCGTCGCTGGGTGTGATGACAGTCTCGCTGCCGTCCAGGGCGATGCGCCGCGCCTGCGTCCCCGCGGCGGGAATCCAGGCGACGGTGGGCTGGTCGGTGACGGCAAAGGTGAGCAGGCGGCGTTCCCGGCTTTGCGCATGGAAGAAGGCGACCCGCCGCGCTTTCTGCTGCTGAATGTCGGCCCAGACCAGCTCTGTGCCGGGGAAATAGCGATTGGCTAGACGGAAAGCGTTGGCGGCCAGCCGTCCCTCGCCTGCGGCTGGGGAACAGTAGCTGCTGCCCTCGTTTTTGTGGATGCCGAAGCCGTCGGGCGAGTCCACCGCCACCACATTGCCGCAGTCGTCATGCAGCATAAAATGGAAGATCGGCCCACCGCCCGCCAGCCGGGTGTAGGCCACATTCTGCCAGACGTAGGCGGCCTGCTCCTCGGCGCTGGCCCGCCAGGGACTGGGACAGGTGGGGCCGGGGAAGTCGTCGCAGACGGGCACGCCGCTTTCGGTGATCCAGACTGGCTTGTCGTTCCAGCCCACCGCGGCCAGGGCAGCGCGCACTTTGGCCGTGTATTGCAGGCCCTGATAGCTGAGAGAGTATTGATGGCTGGCCGCGGCGTCGAAAAAGCCGCCGAACTGCTCTGCCAACGGGTCGGCAGCCAGGGCAGCCACCAGCCGCGGCAAAAATTCTCCGTTGGCAAAGTGGGCCAGCCCGCCCCAAATCACAGTGGCGGCGGGGTAGCTCTGTTTGATGACCAGATAGGCCACTTTGAGCAGACGGGCGTACTCCTCCGGCGTGCCTGACCAGAATTGGCAGAGATCCGGCTCGTTCCAGACTTCCCAGTAACGCACGTGTGTACCCGCCGCGCCGTCCGGTTTGTAGCGGGCCACAGCCAGGGCCAGGAAGCGCGCCCAGGGGTTGTCCGGGTTGATCGTCTTGCCGGGCGCGGGCAGGTCGGAGCCGTCGCTGTAGATGGGATTCCACAGCCCGGCGGGCGGCGGCGGCCCATCCCAGGCGTTGCACGAACCTTGCGCCTGTACGCTGCCCGCCATACGCACAAAGTTGCCGCCGATGGGCAGCGGTTGCCACACCCCCACCCCGGCCCTCCCGCCGCTGCGGTAGTGGCCGGGCGTGCCCAGAAGGATGGCAAGTGTGCCTAGTCCGCGCGCTTCATTGGCGGCCAAAGCGGCGTCCTGGCTCGTCCAATCAAACTGGTCGTAACCGGTTTCGATGCGATTCCAGTAGAAGGGGAAGCGGTCCAACCGCGCGCCCGTGTCGGCCCCGCGCTGTATGCGCGCGCCAGCGCTGGGGTTTTCCGCGGAATTGACAAAGACCAGCCCAAATTCCGAAGGGTCGATGCTGTAGGGAGCGCGGGTGGACGTGGCTGTGGCTGTCAGCGGTCCGCCGTCCGTCGTCGGCCCTTCCGTGACCGTCAGGGTTCGGGTTGGTGTGGCTGTGGCTGGCGGATCGCTCTCAGCCTGGAGGGGGGTGGGTCTGTGAAAAAGGGTGACAAAGATCAGGCAGAACAGCGCGCCAATATAAAGAGGGGTCAGGAGCAATTTGGGTGTCATGCGACGATTCCGGTTTGGTCAGTGTAAGGCGGACTGACAGTCCGCCCTACAAAAATACCAGAATCGATCGCTCTGAAATATCCCCCAATAGGGGGATACTCTTTATGAAACCGTTATCTCGTCCAGACGGACAGGTCGTTTCTCGCGGTACGACTTCCAGCTTGCCAGCCCGATGACGACCGGAATGCGCCCGTCAACGCCGCTGACCGCTGTCGGCTGGTCGTTGCGGATGGCGTCGCAGAAGGCGCGCATCTCGGCCACGTAGGAATCCATATAGCGTTCGAGGAAGAAGTAGAGGGGTTTGGCCTGGGCGACGCCTCCGCTGGTGCTGGCGGTGACGCGGTGGGGGGTGTTGTTCTGGGCGGCCAGCGCACCCGCGCTGCCAAAGACTTCGACCCGCTGATCGTAGCCGTAGACCGCCTGGCGGCTGTTGTCTATGACGCCGAGCGCGCCGTTGCGAAAGCGCAGGCTGATGACGGCGGTGTCGATATCCCCCGCCGCACCGATGGCCGGGTCTATCATCACCCCGCCCTGGGCGTAGACCTCCTCCACCTCATCGGCCAGCAAAAAGCGGGCCATATCGAAGTCGTGGATGGTCATATCCAGGAAGATGCCGCCGGAGGCGCGGATATATTCGATGGGCGGCGGTGCGGGGTCGCGGCTGGTGATGCGCAGGATGTGGGGCACGCCGATTTCGCCCGCGGCGACGCCCAGGCGGATGCGCTGGAAGTTGCTGTCGAAGCGGCGGTTGAAGCCGATTTGCAGCTTCACGCCGGACGCCTCTACCGCGGCCAATGCGCTGTCAATCGCGGCCAGGTCCAGGGCGATGGGCTTCTCGCAGAAGATGTGCTTGCCCGCCCGCGCCGCGGCAATCATCAGCGGGGCGTGGGTGGGGGTGCTGGAACAGATGGCAATGGCGTCAATCGCCGGGTTTTCCAGCAGTTCGGCCACGTTGTCGGTGGCGTAGGGGATGCGGAAGCGTTCAGCCGCGGCGCGGGCCGCGTCGCCGAAAATGTCCGCAATGGCGAGGACATTGGCCTGGGGCAGCCGCTGACAGAGGCTTTCGGCGTGAACCTGACCGATGCGTCCCGCCCCGATGATGCCGAAGTTGAGTTGTTGGGTAGACACAGGAGGTCTCCGATGGGATGATAGGATGATGGGAGGAAGGGAGGAAGGGAGGAAGGGAGGACGAGCGGCGTCGCACGCCGATCCCCAATCCCTAATCTCCAATCCCATCTTCACAGCCGACGCAGATGAAAGCCGCCGTCTACGTTGAAAATCTCGCCGGTGGAGAAGGGGAAACTGCCTTCGGCCAGGGCGACGACCGCGGCGGCGATGTCGGCGGGCTGCCCCCAACGGCGGATGGGGGTCAACCCGTCGCCGATGAGCGCGTCGTATTTGGCTTTGACGCCGCTCGTCATGTCGGTCTCGATGATGCCAGGGCGCACTTCGTAGACGTTGATGGCGTGGCTGGCCAGCCGGTCGGCAAAGAGCGCGGTCATCATCCCCATGCCGGCTTTGGAGATGCAATACTCGCCCCGGTTGACGCTGGCCGTGTAGGCGCTGATCGAGCCGATGTTGATGATGGCCGGGCGGGTACCCCCACCCCAGCCCTCCCCCACAGTGGGGGAGGGAGCGATTCCGCGACTCTGGGCAATCATCGCCTGTGCCACGCGCTGGGTGAGGAAGAAGGGGCCTTTGAGGTTGACGGCCATCACTTCGTCGTAGGATTCTTCGCTGGTTTCCAGCAGGTCGGCGCGCAGACGCGGGGCCATGCCCGCGTTGTTGACGAGCAGATCGATGCGACCAAAGCGGTCGAGAGTTGCTTGCACCAGCCGCTCCCGATCTCCTGTCAGCCCGATGTCGGCCTGGACGATCAGCGCCTGACCGCCCGCCTGCTCCACCAGCGCGGCGGCTTCTTGAGCCGCGTCGGCGTTGCCCCGGTAGTTGACAACGACGGCCCAGCTCTGTGCGGCCAGCCCCAGACAGATGCCCCGCCCGATGCCCCGGCTGCCGCCGGTGACGATGGCTGTTTTTTGCATTGGAGATTCTCCCAAAAGCAGGGGTGAGGAGGAAGTTTGCGCTGCTATTGTACCCGTTGGGAGGTGGAACGGGCAAGACGTGGGAAGGGGTGTATGGATATACTCCTCAGTCTATTAGATGGCTACCGCTTCGGACCAGCTTCCTGTTATACTGTCTGTGTATGCACTTTGAACCCCACCCCACCACCTGCAAGGAAAATCCTATGGCAAACACGACCCAATTCATCAACAGTATGCAGCGCATCGACGGGATTATCAAGCGCAAGAGCGAAGGATTGACCCACGCAGACAGTATGCGCCAGTTGCCCTTTCCCGGTAACTGCATGAACTGGAATCTGGGCCATATTCTGGTCTACCGTATGCAATATCTGGGCCTTCTGGATGGGGTGAGCAAACCCGACGCGGCCGAATTTGCGATCTACGGCGGTGGCTCCGATCCGCTGACTGACAGCAGCAAAGCCATACCCCTGGCGACACTGCTTGCCCGGCTGGACGACGCCTCGGCGCAGGTCGTCGCCGCGCTGGAATCGCTGCCCGCAGCACGGCTGGCCGAAATCCACGACGCGGAACGGGGCACAACTGTGGAGGATCGCCTTACCTTTTACCTGATTTTCCACGAGTCGTACCACGCCGGACAGTTGGAGATTCTGTGCGAGCTGGCCCTGGCCCACAAATAGCTGTTGGTCGCTCCAGCCGAAAAGCGAAGGGGCGGTTGCGGTCACAGACCAGAACTCGGCGATTAAATAAGTTGACGATTTACCTTCCGGGAAGCGGCCACAACTGCTCTGCTACGCCCTCAATTTCGTGGCCGCTTCCCGGAAGGTTGTCAAGTTGTTTAAATGCCATTCATTAGACAAGTGAATAGGGACGCACAGTCACCGCCACACATTCACCCTGTTGGGTCAGCGGAAAAGCGCGGCGCACGAAAAGGATACCGTGCGCGCGGGCCAAAACCGGCACCGGCTCACCAAACGGCTGCTCGATGGAATGGATTTGGCCCAAAGGCTGCCCCATTTCCACTGCATCACCCAATTCCAGAAATGGCTCATAGATGCCACTGACTGGGGCCATCACATAATCCTCACGTTTGTCAGCGATCACCACCTGTCCTGGTTGGGCGGGCGCAGTGAATGGCCTATCAACCAGAATCTTGGCCTGGCGCAGCACATTCTTGATGCCCCTTTCAGCGATGCCCAACATCTCCACGCCAAATTGGGACGCCCCGCCCAGCTCTGTTCCCAATGTTACCTTGCCTAAACGTTCGCAATAGGAGGGCAACAAACCTTCCCCCGCGATATCCTGGTAGATGAAGAGATAGGGTGTCTGCCAGGCTTGCCCAGCTGCGATCATCGCCCGCAGTTGGGCTTTGTTGGACACCTCGTGCATGTTGACCGAGGGCAGGAAGTGCATCGAGCGCCCACCCGAGTGGATGTCTATGACCAGATCGGCCAGAGGGATCAGCGCCTGGGTGACGTAGTGGGCGATGGTGGCCGTGATACTCTCGTTCACCTGCACTTCTGTATACTGGCTATAGTAGGAGCGGTTCATATTGCGTCCATCTAGCGCCGAGAGCCGGGTGCCAGCAGCCACGGCGGGACGGTTGAGCATCGGCACCAGAATTACGCGCCCCTGTATGGCGGCTGGATCCAGCCAACGCGCCAGGTTCATCAGCGTCACAGGACCCTCATACTCATCGCCGTGATTGCCGCCAAAGATCAGCGCGGTGGGGCCTTCCCCGTTTTTCACCACACAGATAGGCAGGTACTGGTTGGCCCAACCGGCACTGTTGGTGGAGGTAGGCACTTCCAGGCGTCCGAACTGCTTGCCTGATTTGGTGTAATCAACTTCTGCAAAAATTTGGCTTTTGATGTCCAAGGGATGCTCCTGTTGTCGTGGGAAAGTGAGCGGGCAAGGGTATACCGTTGAAATCAGCTATCTTCCCAGTTGATCAAAATAGCTCCAGCTATCCAAATCCGGCGGTTGGACGCCCAGTTGGGTCATTGTCGCCATCACCTGCGCGCGGTGTTCGGTGGCGTGGTTGATCGCCTGGGTGAGAAGGATCGTCTTGGGTACATCACGCAGCGTGCCGTCCCAGTCTATTTGTACAGTGTCGCTGGCTTGCACCTTGGCTGCCCAGTCAACCAGACCAGAACCGCTACCCTGGGCCGATTCCGTCATTTCCGCGATGCCCATCGGCGGCGCGCCCTCTTGACGGCGGTATGGCTGGCCGGTGCTGATGCGCGCAAAGTAGGAGCGTTCTGCATTGACGATGTGCTGCAAGGTGTCGTGGATGGAGCCAAAGGTGCCCGAAATGGCGGCACTCATCTGTTCGTCGGTCAAGGCAGCGCAACTTTCCAACAGGCGCAGATTGGCCCAGAGGTGGTGGCGAAAGAGCGTTGTAAGTGTGTCGGTGGGTTGCATAGTTCTCCTTGAAACTTCTTACGTGAGAGGTGTGAACGGTTTTGAAAGCCTGTGTAAATGTTACCACACGCTGCTATTCTCACCGCTTTCGGTTGCCGCGCAGATAGGCAACCCAGTAGACAGCGGCGACCAACAGTGTCCCACCGGCGATATTGCCAACGCTCACGGCCACGAGGTTCATCACGACAGCGTAAACAGTGATGACCCCCTGCTGATCCATTGCAAGGCCAAAGGGCAGGAAGAACCAGTTGGCGATGGAGTGTTCCAAACCGAGAACCACAAAAGCGGTGATGGGAAAGAGGATAGCCAAAATTTTGTCAGTCACGCTGCGTCCGCCCATAGCCAGCCAGATCGCCAGACAGACCAGTGCATTGCAGAGCAGGCCGCGGGCAAAAGCCTCTGGCAGGGAAAGAGCGATCTTGGAAAGTGCAATCTGGGTTGCTGTCTCGCCCACAGCGCCGCCCGCCAGACGAGCGACGTCGGCCCACAGCACGAGCGCGACAGTAGTCAGACAGCCAGCGACATTGCCCAGATAGACGATCAGCCAGTTGCGTAGCAGGGCACGGGTGCTGATCAGACCGCTTGCCCAGGCCATAGCCAACAGGTTGTTCCCCGTAAAAAGCTCCGCCCCGGCTACCACCACGAGAATGAGACCGAGAGAGAAGCTCACGCCCCCCAGCAGACGGGTAACCCCAAAGCCGAGGCCAGATTCAGTCACAACAACCGTAAAAAAGATAGCGCCGATAGAGACGAACGCGCCGGCCAGGATTGCCAACACAAACAGCGTCAGGCCATCGGCTTGCGCCTTTGCCACGCCGAGTCGCTCGACCCTGTGCGCGATCTCGGCAGGTGTGTAGGCATCGGTCAAGTAGGTCTGTTGTTCCATTCTGCTTCCTCGCGAACGCGTCTTTGCCGCGGCTATCTAAAAAACGTAACTGCTTATTGGACCAAAATCGAATGGTTTCTACTCTCGCCGCGGTCGCCCCACAGCGACCAGCAGAGCGCACACCAACAGCAGCAAAGCCCCGGGCGCTCAGCCGAGAGATCAATTTTTATTCATACCCCAACACCTTACCCACCGCCTCCAGGAAAAAGTAATCCCCCCATAGTACACTTTCATTGACGCCCAGCCCCCGCCGCTCGTGATACATCCCCTGCTTCAGCACCCCTTCCCAGCCCGGCGTCTCGACTGCCAGAAAATCCGGTTCGGTCAGTCTATCCACAATTTGCAGCGCGTAGTCGTGATAAAGCCGGGCGCGCACCGGATCACCGGTGAGACGGCTGAGGTTGATCAACCCGCTGGCTGCGATGGCCGCGGCCGAGCTTTCGTAGGGGTTGCGCGGGTTCTGCTCTTCCCAGTCGTTGGGCGGCACGCCGTGACTGGGGGTGCGCTCCATATAAAATTGGGCGTTCATTTCGGCGGTCTGCAAAAAACGAGCATCTTTGGTGAAGCCGTAGGCCGTGCCAAAGCCATAGAGCGACCAGGCCAGCCCGCGCGCCCAGGACGAATCGTCGCGCCAGCCCTGGTGGGTACTCTGGCGGATGAATTCCCCGGTTTCCAGATTGAAAAGTCCCTCGTGGCTGGTGCTGCCGTCCCCCCGCACCAGATAGCGCCGGGTGGTCAGGCAGTGTTGGTTGGCAATACGCAGCAGATCGGCGTCGTTGCTTTGCAGCGCGGCGTAAAAGACAATCCCCACATTCATCATAATATCAATAAAAAGACTCTCGTCCGCCACAAACGAGCGCAGGTATTGACCCTTCTCCTTAAAACGCAGCCCCATCGTCTTGCCTGCCTGGATGACCGTCTCATTCAGCAGCGGATCGCCCGTCAGCTCGTACCAGCGCCGCCAGGTGGACCAGAAAAGAAAGCCCAGGTCGTGGACATTGCGGTCCCACTTGCGCTCCTCCAGATGGAGGGAGTAGTATTCGGCCTTCTGGCGGAAATAGTCGTCGCCCGTGTGCCGGTAGAGCAGCCACAACTGGCCGCCCAGAAAGCCCTCGCACCAGTTGGTCCAGGCTGCGCCGCCGTGCTTCCACTTGCCCTGCTGGGTATACATCGGAAAATAGTCGGGGTGATTTTCCACCAGGTCGCGCAGTTGGCCCCCGGCAAAGTCCAGGGCAATGCGGCATTTCTCTTGCAGCCGGGCTGTGTCGATCATTGCATTTTCTCCGGGAGGTTGTAAAGTGAGATGTCGTGTACAATTATACTATAGAGAGAAGAACAGGGAAACTCAATTCAATCTTCAATCTTCCCTGCCTTTCAAATGAACACTCAGGAGGAATATCCCCAATGGCAGAACTCAAAACCCAACAGAACGACGCCAGTGTAACGGATTTTATCAACGGCGTGGACGAAAAGCGGCGGGATGACTGCTTCGCTTTGCTCGATTTGATGAGCGAAGTGACCGGCGCACCCGCCAAAATGTGGGGCACGGCGATTGTCGGCTTTGGTGAATACCACTACAAAGGTGCCAGTGGTCGGGAGGGAGATTGGATGCTGGTCGGCTTCTCACCCCGCAAGCAGAACCTGACCCTCTACATTATGTCCGGTTTCGACCGTTACGACGAATTGCTGGCGAAACTGGGCAAGCACAGCACGGGCAAGTCCTGCCTCTACATCAAACGGCTGGCGGATGTGGACAGGGATGTTCTGCGCCAACTGGTGGCCGCCTCTGTGGCGCACATGAACATTACGAATGGCTGAATAACAGAAGAACACGGATTTTCAGAGATGAGGCGGATCGACACGGATTTCTTTACGCTTTATCCGTGCAAATCCTAACAATCTGTGAAAATCCGTGTCCTACTTTTTCTATCTCCGCCACTCATACAGATCCTTGCGTGCCTGCGCAAACTCCTCGGCCGGGCGGCTGATGGAAGTGGCCCCCGCAGTGTCCACTTCGATGATGCGGCTGCTCACCGGCTCGTAGGCGGCCCGCGGCGCGACCGCGCCTTTGGCGACGAGAATCTTCTGCTGCTGGGGCTGGATGCCCATACAGGTGATCTGGTGGATGCTCATCGGCGGGATGCGCAGGCTGTTGAGGATGAGTAGCCCGCCTTTGCCCGGCCCTGTGCGGTTGACCTCCACCACTGCGGCCAGGCCCTGATCCCCGTAGCGCGCGCCCCCGTGCCGACGCTCGGTCTCCTCAAAGGTGCCGTCGTGCAGCGTGCGCACCCGCCCGCTGACGGATAGGGTCGGGCCGTGCTGCTTGTCCAGCTTGCCGCCCGTGCGTAAGTCCACCCGCCCGCCGATGCCCGCGGCCACACAGTGCGCAACGGATTCCGGATCATAGAGTGTGACCACCCAGCCGTCGGCCTTCTGGCGCAGAAGCTCCTCCAGGACAATCGTCGCATCCCCCGCGCTGCCACCACCCACATTGTCGCCCAATTCAAAGAGGGAGACAGGCCACTGGCTGCTCGCCATCGCCATCGCCACGGCTTCCGCGGCTTTGGGGATGCGGGGAATCAACTGCTCCCGGCTCGCCCACATCATCTCTCCCAGGCGCTCAGCTTCGCGTTGGGCCAGGGCGATGTCGCCGTCGGCAATTACCACAATTGATGGCCCCATCCAGGGCACATCCGCGTATTGGTAGCCGGCCGCGATGCTGACGGAGAGGATGCCCGGCTGCTTTTCCAGGGCAATGGCCGCGTCCATCAACGGTTTCATCGGCCCGCTGTTGGTGTTGTGGAAGGCGATGTTGAAGATGACCGGTGGCTTGACAATCGCCGAGACCGGTTGCACGTCGCGCCGGGCCGTGCGCGCGACCAATTCGGCGGCTTCCACGCCCCGTTCGCGCTGGTCAATGTGCGGGCAGGTCTTGTAGATGATCAGCCCAGTGGCGTCGGCCACCAGGCCCGGCGGCACATTGCCGTGATAATCGTGGGTGACGACAAGCGGGAATCCTGCCCCCACCAGTTCCCGCACCCGGCGCACAGTCTCGCCGTCGGCCTGGGGGAAACCCTCCGCCACCATTGCGCCGTGCAGGGCGAGGAGCAGACCGTCCAGCGGCATGGCGGCGCGGATGGATGTGAGCAGTTCACCCACAAGAGTTTCGTAGGCTTCGTTGGTCAGCGCACCGCCGGGGGTGGCGTTGGCGGAAAAGAGGGGCACCAACGTAAAGTCATACTCTTCCGCGCCGGCGATGTAGCCCGCCACCTCGTGGAAGGTGGGGGTGTAATGATCAATCACATCCTGGCCGCGGTAGATATGGAAAGCGTCCAGGGGGGTGGGGGCGGCAACAAAGGTGTTGGATTCGTGGGTGAAGTTGGCAATCGCGATACGCATGGGGGGTTCTCCTGTTGTAGGACGGACTGGTAGTCCGTCCGGTGGGGGCGGACTGACAGTCCGCCGTACAAAAATCAATGTTGCGATAATCTGCAAAGGATTGTATACTACCGACAATCGCACACCAATCCTACCAGCAAGCGGCAAACAATAAAAGTCATCCAATTCTCTTCTTCGTGCCTTCATATCTTCGTGCCTTCGCGCTCAAGGAACTCCTATGCCCTTCAATGTCAAAAAACGCGGCAAGATCACCTACTACTCCAGCGGTGAAGCGCCAGTTCTCTCCGCTCTCGTGACGGAGGAGCAGCCGGACGGCGATCTCAGAATCCACTTCGCTGGGTTGACCGGCGGCTATTCGGCCACCAGTGTATTGGGGCTGGACACGGTGACTTTTATGGACCCGGACGTGGAGATTCCGCTGGTCTTTCGCTGTTGGGAAAAATGGTTGCAGGATGCGGGTATCTGTGATAGCATTGCCCAAGTCGATTTTATTGAAATTCACGCCTTTGGCTGCCAGCCCAAAAGTCCGCACCCGTTGGTGGACCCGCAAGGGTATGCGAAGGAGCAAGAGCGGCTCTATACGGCCTACCGCCGGGCCTACGGCAAATTCTTCCAGGACAACTGCCCGGACAACGGCGTGCCCGCCCGTTTTACGGTTCATGTGGTGGATGTGCCAGATAAGGCTGCTTCCTACGAATTTTACGGCGTCGCCCTCTACCAGAAAGCCATGCAGCAATAGAACAATTTTCACGGGAAAGGCACTCGTCATGAGCCGGGCAGCACGTACTCTTTTTGTGTGGAGCTTTTACCTCTTGGGTTTGGGCATTATTTTGGTGGTTGTCCCGAATTTTCTGCTCGCACTTTTTGGCCTTCCGACAACCGAAGAAGTCTGGGTTCGTGTGGTGGGTGTGCTGGTACTGATTCTGGCCTATTACTCTCTCTCGTCCGCGCGCCAGGAAGATCGGGACTACTTCGGCTGGTCAGTCCCGGCCCGTGCCTCTGTCATTCTCTTCTTTATCGCCTTTGTTCTCTTACGTCTGGCCCCACCGCCGTTAATTCTCTTCGGTCTGGTTGATCTGGCCGGGGCCGCCTGGACGTGGCAAGCACTTCGCAGCGAAGGAACGCACGCATGAACGACTCCCCCCGCTACGACCTGCTTCTTAAAGGCGGCCACACGATCTGCGCCAAGAACGGCATTGACGGGCGCAGGGATGTGGCAATCCGCGGCGGCAAAATTGCCGCGCTGGAAGCCGATATTGACCCGTCACTGGCTGACAAGACGGTGGATGTTTCCGGTCTGTACGTGACGCCCGGCCTGATTGATATCCACGTCCACGTCTACCACACCCGGGAGCCGGAGGGGCTGTCGGTGATGGCCGACTCCCACTCCTTCCGCTCCGGCGTGACGACTTTTGTGGACACGGGCACGGCTGGCGCACGCCACTTTCTGCATTTCAAACGCACGGTCATCGATCTGGCCAAGACCCGCATCTTTGCGTTTGTTAATATTGTAGATCAGGGGATGGTCGGTGACTTTGAGCAGGAGCCGGCCAACTTTGACCCCGAACTCTGTGCGGGGACTGTGCTGGCCTATCCCGATATTTGCGTCGGCGTGAAGACCGCGCACTACTGGACGCGGCTGCCCTTTGACGAGATTCATACGCCCTGGGCCGCGGTAGATCGGGGCGTGGAAGCCAGCAAACTGTGTGGCAAACCGCTGATGGTGGACTTCTGGCCGCGGCCCGAACGCACCTACCCGGAGCTGATTTTGGAGAAGATGCAGCCGGGCGACATCCACACCCATGTCTACGCCCAGCAGTTCCCCATCGTGAATGGCCTCGGCAAGCCCTACGATTTTCTCTTCAAAGCCCGCGAGCGGGGGATTATTTTCGACTTGGGCCACGGCGCGGGCAGCTTCTGGTTTCGCAACGCGGTGCCCGCTATGCAGAATGGCTTCAGCCCGGATTCGATCAGCACAGACCTGCATACCGCTAACATCCACGGGGTGGTGGTGGATATGCTGACGACGATGAACAAAATCCTCAATATCGGGATGCCCCTGGCTGAGGTCATCTACCGTTCCACACTGACCCCGGCGCGGGAGATCGGCCACCCGGAGTTGGGCCATCTGAGCGTGGGCGCAGAGGCGGATGTGGCGGTGTTGCGTATGCTTACGGGTGATTTCAGTTTTGTGGATTGCGGCAAGGCAAAGATGAGTGGCGACCGCAAGCTGGAGTGCGCGATGACTCTGCGTCGCGGCGAGATCGTCTACGACCCCAGCGGGTTGGGTATGCCCCGCTGGCAGGATGCGCCGCCCGCCTACTGGACGCTGCCGTTTTAGTAGGTGCGGTTTCTAACCGCACAATCTCCGGTTATCCTCAGATGTGCGGTTAGAAACCGCACCTACAGATTGTCAGAAGGAGGAACAATGGCTGTTGCTCAGAACCAACAAAGTTTTGCAATAAGAAGCCGACCGTCCTTGCTTTCACGGGTGGTGGGCGCGCGCTCCCAAGTGCAGACGCGCAAGGCGCTCTGGGGCTACGTCTTTGCCCTGCCCTGGATTGTGGGGTTGATCGTCTTTTGGGGCGGGCCGATCCTGACTTCGCTCTACTTGAGCTTCACCGAATACGGCATCACCAGCCCAGCCAAATGGATCGGTCTAGCCAACTACAAAGCCTTTCAAACAGACAATCTCTTCTTGTCCTCGCTGGGGCGCACCTTTTCCTTTGCCGCCTTTTATGTGCCGGTCGCCATCGTCGGGGCGCTGCTGCTGGCGATGATGCTCAACCAGAAGCTGATCGGCACGAACGTCTACCGCACGATCTTTTTTGTGCCCCATCTGATCCCGGCGGTGGCCCTGGCCGTGGTCTGGACCTATCTGCTCCAGCCAAAACTTGGCCCGATCAATGCCTTTCTGCGCGATCTGGGCGTGGAGAATCCGCCCGCCTGGTTTACGTCGCGGGATACGGCGCTCTATTCGGTGACGATGATCAACATCTGGGCGGCGATTGGGGGCAATACAATGCTCATCTTCCTGGCCGGCTTGCAGGGCGTGCCCCAGGAACTCTACGACGCGGCTTCGATTGACGGCGGCGGGGTCTGGGCCAAGTTTCGCCACGTCACCCTGCCCCTGTTGACGCCGACGATCTTTTTCAATGTGGTGCTGGCGGTGATCGGCGCGCTCAAAGTCTTCACCACCGCCTGGGTAGCCACGCAAGGCGGCCCCTCCTATGCCACCTGGTTTTTCGCCCTGCACATCTACAACCAGGCTTTCCTCTTTTTCCGCATGGGCTATGGCAGCGCCCTGGCCTGGGTCTTGGCTGCCCTTCTGGTCGCCTTCACCTCTTTCCAGGTCATCTACTCGCGGCGCTGGGTTCACTACGAAGGCGCATAGGAGACGATTCCAATGGCTCAAATGACCGCGCGACAACCGGTGTCCTGGCGTTTCACACCGGGCAGAACGATTCTCTATTTGGTGGTGCTCGGGCTGTGTGTCCTGTTTGGCTTCCCGGTTTTTTGGACGCTGATGTCTTCCTTCAAGACGACGGCGGAGATGGCCGCCTTTCCGCCGGTGATCATTCCCGATGTCTTCCAGTGGGACAACTACTATCGCGTGCTTGTGGTGCCCCGCATCCCCGTAACCCTCTGGGTACTCAACTCGGCGATCGTGGTCATTCTGACGACGCTGGGTACGCTCATCACAGCGTCTATCGTGGCCTATTCCTTTGCCCGTTTTGAATACCGGGGGCGCGACGCGCTCTTTATGATCACCCTGGCCACGTTGATGCTGCCCGCCGAAGTGACGCTGATTCCCCAGTTCATTCTCTTCTACAAACTGGGCTGGATCAACACACTGAAGCCGCTCTGGGTGCCCGCTTGGTTTGGCGGCGGTGGTTTCGCCATTTTTTTGATGCGCCAATTCATCCTCTCCTTGCCCCGGGATTTGGACGAGGCTGCGCTGATTGACGGTGCGGGCTACTTTCGCATCTTCTGGTCAATTCTGCTGCCGCTGTGCAAACCAATTATGGCGACGCTGGGCATCATCACGCTGATCGGCTCGTGGAGCGACTTCATCGGCCCGCTGATCTACCTGAACACACCGACAAAGTTTACGGTTTCCATCGGGCTGCAATTCTTCAACAACTCACCCGAAGTGGGCGGCGAATCGTTGCGACATCTGCTGATGGCCGCCTGCATCCTCTCAATGATTCCCACCATCGCCCTGTTTTTCTTGGGCCAGCGTTACTTCGTGCAAGGGATTGTGATGTCGGGGATTAAAGGATAGCAGATATTGGGTATTGGATATTTGGCAGTGCTGATTGGCGTCTATTCAGCGTCAATCGTGACTACGAAATACCCAATACCCAATACCTAATATCCAATTTTCAGAAAGGAGACCCGCCTATAGAACAACTATCTGTCTACCACTACTTTTATTCACACTCATAGACGAGGGAGAAGACTCACATGCAACGCAATCAGATTACCCGCCGCTCCTTTTTGAAAGGGCTGGCAACCGTCGGCGTCGGCGCGGCCGGTGCCCAGATTTTGGCCGCCTGCGCGCCCCCGGCTGCGCCCGCGGCCGCGCCTGCCGCTGAGGCCACCCAGGCTCCCAGCACGACTGAATCCAGTGCAGCCCCTGCAGCCACCGATGTCAGCATCCGCGTGCAGGTCGCGCCCGGTTCCCAGGCCGCCATGCCCGGCATCTTCGGCGCACGCTACCAGGCCGACACCGGTGTGGAAGTGGTGATGGAAGAGGTCATCTACGGCGAGATCGAGACGAAAACCCAGACCGGTTTCATCTCCGACACCAATCCAGACCTGCTCTACGGCCACCACCGCTGGCTTTTCATCAATTTCCTCAAAGGCATCTACATGGAAATTGACGATATGCTGGCCGCGGATGCGCCCGCCGACTGGGACGACGTCTATCCCAGCGTCATCGCCGGCAACCAGTTGGACGGCAAGAACTTCAGTATCCCCGGCGTGGTCCATCCCGGCGGCAACATCGCGATTATGTACAACAAAGATATGCTGGCCGCCAAAGGGCTGCCCGAACCCCAGGCTGGCTGGACGATGAATGACTGGGAGGAACTGGCGCGCGCCGCCACCGACACCGCCAACGGCATCTTTGGCATGAGTTTTGCCTCTTTGAATGCCCTGCACTACTACAGCAACACCGCCCGTTCCTTTGGCGCGCCGGATTCCACCGATGGTTGGGTGATGAACGCCGATGGCACGGCCCTGACCTACAACACAGACCTGCACCGGGAGATCGCGGCCCGCTTTGTCAAGCTGATGGACGACAAAGTACACCCGCGCAAGGCCGACGCCATTGATGGCGGTCTCTTTGTGGCCGGTCTCTGCGCCACCAGTGCCGACATCGTTGGTCAAGTCGCCTGGTCGCTCGCCACTATCGACAATAAGTTTGCCATCGACGCCGCGCTGCTGCCGGTTGGCCCTGAAGGCCGACAGGGCACCTGCTACTCCGGCAATATGCACATGATCAACTCCAAGACGGCCCACCCCGAAGAGGCGTGGGATCTGATGAAGCTCTTCAGCTCCGGCGAGGCCGGCGTCTCGATGGTGCTGGACGGCAACCTGCAGCCCAACGGCCACAAGTCGGCCTGGACCGATGCCAAGGTCAACGAGGTCAACCACATGTTTGGCGTCACCGATGCCCTGTTGACCGCCGGCATCGAACCCTTCCCCATGCCCAAGAATACCCGCTTTACCGAAGCCAACACTGTCTTCCAGAACGAGATCGACCTGATCTGGGAAGGCAACGAGACCTTCGACAACTATGCTGCGACAGTCGAAGAGCGGGTCAACGCGGTCTTGCAGTTGGAGCGACCGACGTAAGGAACGTGAAACGTGAAGCGTGAAACGTGAAACGTGAAGCGTAAAACGTGAAACGTGAAACGTGAGATCGACTGGTGATCTCACGTTTCACGTTTCACTCCCTTCCCACACAACACCCCTGCTGTCCCGTTGCATCACTCCAGGAGGATCCTCTTATGCCCACCGCCCTCGCCCACTTCATCCAGACAACGCCCCTCTGCGACAGCCACGAGCATCTGCGTTCCGAGGCGACATATGTGGAGAACGGCCCTGATCTGCTGCAAAATCTCTTTGACAATTATGTCTCCGCGGATTTGGTGGTGGCCGGTGCGGGACAGACCGCCGTGGATCGGCTCTTGGACGCCGCGGACCCGGACGTGCGTGCCCGCTTTACCGGTGTAGAGCGGGCCTGGCAGCGTGTGCGTCACACCGGCTACGGCGAGGCGGTGCGCATCATCGCCCGCGAACTCTACGCCATCGAGGAGATCAGCGCCGACAGCCTGGAAGCAGCCCTGCCCCTGCACAATGCGCTGCGCCAGCCAGGGCAGCGCTTGCACATTCTGCGTGAACGGGCCAACCTCGATCACGTACAAGTCGACGACTTTGTGCGCCCCTGCCACGTAGACCCCTCCGGGCCAGACTTCTTCTTCTACGACATTTCCTGGCGCAAATTTGTCAACGGCGAACCTGAGCTGGCCCAATTGACCGCTGAGACGGGTGTGACTGTCCACAACCTGGCTACGTTGCGCCAGGCCATGGAAGCTGTCTTTGCCCAGAACGCCGCGGTTGCCATCGCCGTCAAAACCCAGCACGCCTACGACCGCACCCTACACTGGCAAGAACGCAGCGACGCCGAAGCTGCACAGGTGCTGGACGCCTATCTGCGCAATCCAGAGAGCCTGTCTGACGCGGATCGCCTCTGTCTGGGCGACTGGTCACTGGCCCGGGGTGTGGAATTGGCAATCGAACACGACCTGCCCTTCAAAATTCACACAGGCTACTACGCGGGCCATAGCTGGATGCCCGTCGATCGTATCAAACCCGGCCATCTCTGCTCGCTGCTGAGACACTATCGCGACGCCCGTTTTGTCCTCATGCACATCGGCTACCCCTACAACGACGAAATGGTGGCGCTGGCGAAACACTACCCGAATGTCTATGTGGACTTCTGCTGGGCCTGGAGTATTGACCCTTTCAACGCGGGCAATTTCCTGCGCCAGTGCATCCACGCCGCGCCCAGCAACAAACTCTTCGTCTTTGGCGGCGATACCCTCTGGCCGGGCGCGTCCCTGGCCTATGCGTCCCAGGCCCGGCGCTGGTTCACCCGCGCCCTGCAAGCCGAAATCGCCGACGGCCTGCTC
>CAMDEX010000021.1 GCA_945897075.1 Litorilinea aerophila | reverse complement strand
GTTATCAAGGTTCTTGTACATTTCGTCCCGGAACTGCTCTAGTTGTTTCGTACTCTGTTTTATGTCCATACCCTATTTCTGACTCATTTCTCCTTTTTCGTCAACTATTCGCACACATGGTTTTCTTTTCCCTTTGTCAAAAGTCCAATGAAATACTGATGGTGTTTATCTCACCCATCCAAAGAGATCAGAAAGAGAGTATTCGTTCAGCAGAATAACGAACCTACACCCCAAACATCTGATCCCGCTCTGCGCCGACCGACACATACTCAATCTTCACGTCGGCCAGCTCGGCCAGGCGGTGGATGTAGGCGCGGGCGGCTGTGGGCAGGTCGTCCCAGGTGCGGCAATCTTCGGTGGAGGTCATCCAGCCCGGCCACTCCTCGTAGATGTCGCCCAGAAAGCCGATTACTCGGTCGCGCGCCCGTTGGCCGTTTTCCATGGAACGCAGAGAGCGCGGCCAGACCAGTTTGTTCAGCCACAGCCCAAGCAGACCGGGTGCCACTGCCAGCGCGGTCTGCAGGGGATCGATGCCCAGCATAACTACCAGAGCGAGCGCGGCGACCAGCCCCATCCGCCAAGGCTACTTCAAAGAAATAATTACCCAGAAAGAGTTTGGGGTTGAGGACGGATCAGGACAAAATATTTTTCCAAACCAGGAAGACGGTCAAAGCGCTGATCAAGGAAAGCCATGGTTTTTGCGGTAAGACGAACGCCTTTGTGATAAATCGTATGCACCAACTTGACGATAGGATGTTGTTGTTTCCAAGTCACAGTACGGGCGAAATTGAGCGTTGTCGAAATCGAATCAAGTAAAGCACCGTTCCAATGTTTTTCAAGAATGCCCCAAAAGCGTTCGACAGGGTTGTATTTGCTGTGATAAGGGGGATAGTAAGAAAGCTGAATCGTCAGTTGACACTGGTCAGCGACTTGAACCATGCGGTGCATAAACTGCGTCCGTCGGCTATGATTTTCTGGGCCATTGTCCTGCAGAAGCAAGAGCGTCTGCACTTCAGGAAAGTCAGGACGAATCTGTTGCCAGCAGTCGAGTAGGCAATCGGCGATGAAATCACTGGTAACTCGACTGGATGTAAAGTAAAGATAAGCTTGGTTGTGATCAGGCAAGAAAATACAATAAGGCGTCACCTTTTCATCGGGTTTGAAGTCGTGATCGGCGGCATGGACCTGGATACGGCTCTGACCACCACGAGAATAGTTCCCGATGAGAACGGTTGCTTTGGCATCCATGGAGAAACGCAAGAGACTTTTGTCGGTTCGTACCTCCTGGCGAATCTGCTCAAGTTTCGCAAATATGGCATCGGTGTCAGCTATCTTTTTTTGAGGGCGGCTTTTCTGGACGGCCCGCAAGCGATAGCCCATGACGTTAAGTTTCGTATTGATCGTCGCTGCACAAGGCAATTCGTCATCTGTATATGCCTTTTGTGCCATCAACTGTCTGCGTACTTCGGCTGCGCTTAAGCGTGTATACAATCGGTTTGTACGAAATGTCGGGTCCGTTTGGCTCTGGCTATCGACGATCTCTTGTATATCTGACAGTAAATTCGGCATCTGTTCTTCGGCCTTCTTCCGTCCCCGTACATAATAACGGTCAATGTAACAGAATTTGCCTTCCCATTCTGCCAACGCTTTACTCAGTACTTCGTAAATTAAGTTTTCTACAATATCAGCAATCGGATCAGTGAGCGCTGATTGAGTAGCCGAGTCTTCGAGGCGTATCGAAATCAAGCGAACGGGTATTCACGGAAACTTATTTTACAGAGCACTCAGCGTCTTGCGATTCCAACTCAGCACATTTTCGGCCCAACTTGGCTTTCCATAAAACATGCTTTTCACGACTTGGGCCATGAAATGACGTCGTTTATACCCGCTCAGACTCGCTTGTGTTTCGTTCAATGTATCTTTGATCGCCTGGCTCAATTCCATTGCTCTCCCCTTTCGTGAGAGCAGTTTACCATCTATCCTGGGTATTTTATTTTTTGAATACGCCCAATCTTCGCGCAGGAGCAGAAGAATCACGCCGACGACAAGCAGGGCGCTGGCAATCATCTGGATCGGCAGCCCGCTCATATCCCCGTCCACCCGTTCGATCAGCTCGCCGGGGGTGTGGCTGTTGTAAAAGGCCATATCCAGCCGCAGACAGTGCAGGGCCAGATCGGCGCGCAGGGCGTTGGTGGCCGACCAGATCAGGATAAGAGTCATTTGAGCCAGTTTCTAGATCAACGGGATTGCCCCATCCGCGGCAAAATAGCTGCGAATCGACAAGGGACTGTATGGATGCTGCTCGATAAGTTCCATCTTCAACTCCACGCCTAAGCCGGGCGCAGTTGGCAATTCGGCGTAGCCATTGACTACCGAAATCCCCTGCTTTTGCACGGCAAAGAAGAGTGGACTGAAGCGACAATATTCTAGAATAAGAAAATTGCTCATGGCGGCAGCCACATGAACAGCCGCGGCCAATGCTACCGGCCCATAGGGATTATGCGGCGCAATGCGCACGCCGTAGACCTCGGCCATTGTGCCAATTTTGCGCAACTCGCTGATCCCGCCGGCGTGACAAATGTCGGGCTGAATCACGTCCACGGCGCGGCGTTCCAAAAGTTCGCGAAAGGCCCAGCGCGTACACAACCGTTCGCCCAGAGCCAGATTGATCCCCAGACCAGCCTGGTGCAGGCGCTCGATCTCGTTGAAATTATCGATCCCCACAGGTTCTTCGACGAACAAGATGGGGTAACCTTGCAGACCACGGATCATCTGTATGGCACCATTGAGCGAGAAGAGACCAGCACAGTCGATCATAAGGTCGAGCGGCTGGTCGCCCATGGCGGCGACGATAGACTGGGCCGTTGCGTGCGCCGTCCGAATGTTTTCCGCTTCATCGAAGGGACGCCCTGTCGGGCCATAGCCCCATTTGAAGGCGGTAAAGCCTTCTTTGATGGCTGCCTCGGCTTCGCTGGCCATTGTGGGCAAGCCCAGGTCGCCGCGGGCGTAGAGACGCACGCGGTCGCGGCAGGGTCCACCCAGCAGTCGGTAAACCGGTTGTCCGTAGGCTTTGCCGGCAATGTCCCAAAGCGCCTGGTCGATACCGCTCATGGCGCTGGTCATCACCACACCCTGCCGCCACCAGTAGAGGCGGTACATCATCTGCCAGAGTCGCTCGATCTCTCTTGGATCCTTGCCGACCAGAAGCGGCGCAAAGTGCTGTTCAATGGCGGCGACCACCGCCTGTTCCTGATACTCGGTCGTCGCTTCGCCGATGCCCGTAATACCTGCGTCAGTTTCCACAAAGACAAAAATCCAGTTTCGCCCTGGTACTCCCATGACGCGTGTGTGAATCGCGGTAATTTTCATAACTCACCATCCTTACGGTTCAGTATTATCATCGAAGTTGACTTAGGAATAGTCAACAGGATGCACAATCTCAGCGCCCACTTAACCCGCTGAGCGCGACACCCTGCACAAAATACTTTTGGCCCATCAACAATACGATGAGCGAAGGAATAATGCTCAAGATGGACGCCCCTGCCAGTAGCCGCCATTGCAACGCCGCCTGTCCGCCGCCTGTGGTCATAAAACTGCGCACACCGAGGGCCACCGTAAATTGTTGCTTGTTGCTGAGAAAAATTAGTGGGTAGAGAAAGTCGGACCAGGCGGCCAGAAAGGCAAAGATGCCCACAGTGACCAGGGCCGGAATCGTCAGCGGCAAAATGACGCGCCAATAAATTTGGAAGGCGTTGGCCCCATCCACCCGCGCCGCTTCATCAAACTCCAGGGGAATCGTCTTGTAAAACTGCCGCATAAGGAAAATGTAAAATGCGCCATGACCATACGACCCCTGGGCGAACCAGGAGGGTACAATCAAGGGCAAGAAGGTATTCAACCAGCCCAATTGTTTGAAGAGCAAAAATTGGGGAATGAGCTGAATGATGACGGGCAACATCATGGTGGACAATACCAAGCCAAATAGCCAATTGCGGCCCCGAAAGCGCAGCCGGGCAAAACCAAAGCCCACCAATGAGCAACTAAGCATACTGCCCAACGTGGAGAGGATAGTGATCAGAAACGAATTGCGAAAAAAGATGTCAAAGGGTGCGCGCCGGAACAACTCAAGATAATTCCCCCACACAACCGGCTGAGGAATAAAGCGTGGCGGCAGCGACAACTCTCGCCCTGCCTCCTTGAGCGAAGTGGAAACCAGCCAGAGCAGGGGCAGAATCAGGACGACGCTGGCAGTCAACAAGAGCGCATAGAGCAGTAGGCTATGCAAATAGCGCCGGGGCGACGGATTAGTTGCTTTCATAATGCACCCAGCCAGACAAGCGAAATTGCAGTGTGGTGAAAAGTAAGATCAGCAGAAAAAGCAACCAGGATAGGGCCGAAGCGTAGCCCATGCGCAAACTGCCAAAGCCCTGCTCATAAATATACATGACACTGGTAGTTGTGCTGTTCATGGGGCCGCCCATCGTGGAGAGAAAGGGGGGCGTAAATATCTGCAATGTCTCTACGATCAGCACCACCATATTAAAGAAGATCGCCGGTGTGATCAGTGGCAATGTGATCGTCCAGAAACGGGTGAGAGATCCGGCCCCATCGACCATGGCCGATTCATAGAGTTGGAGGGGCACACCCTGCAAGGCGGCCAGAAAGACCAGCATCTGCGGGCCAAAATAGAAGATCGTCATAAGCGCAATCGCAAATTTGGCCGTCACCGGGTCGGTCAGCCAGCCGAGAGCGGGTAGACCGATGCTGCGCAGGCCATAATTCACGGCGCCTGCATCCTTCTGCAGCAACAAGATCCAAAGCACCACACTGGCGAAGGCAGGCACAATCGTTGGCGTGTAATAGATAGTACGAAATAGACCAATACCGCGCAACTTTTGATTGAGCAGCAAGGCCAGCAGCAAGGCTATCACCAACCGCGGCAATACCGAAAGGATGGTGAGTACAAAGGTATTCAGGGTGGCGACCATGACCAGATCATCTCTGAGCAGGCGCTGTAGATTGGCCAGACCAGCCCATCTGGGCGGCGACAGAATGTCGTAGTGGGCAAAAACCAACCCCAGACCAGTCAACATCGGCCCGGCGGTAAAGAGCAGAAAGCCAATCAGCCAGGGCAGAATCATGAGGTAGCCCTCTATCTCCTCCGTCAAGCGCAGCCGAGACCAAAAGCCCTTCTGTTGTCTGGTTGCCACTCTCCCTTGACCACCGTTTTGCGTGTTGTCAACCATTCGTTGTTCGTTTTCCATTTTTACCTATTATCAGCACTGCTTTGAAGGTCACACTATCGTAGAGGCATGAGATCGGCTGGAGAAGGTATATTGATAACCGAGGAGCTTACTTCCTACCGACCGCGTGCCGCCATTCGGTGTCCCCAGACGGGCATGCGGGGTGGTGGCGGCCCTATCGTGTGATAGTCCACCACCACCCCGCATGCCCTACAATTCAGGCACCATTGTCAAACCAACCGCCACCCTATGCATATTCATCCAGCACTTCCTGCATCTTCATCTGAGCGTCGGTCATGGCCTCTTGTGCGCTCCGCTTGCCTAGAGCTATCTCATCGTAGAACGCTTGACAAATCTTGTCCTGCTCATTAAAGCCGGGCGGCAGATTGTCTGGGATGCCAGTTTCGGCAGCAAATTTATAGACGTCGTTCTTCTCCCACGGTTGTAGCGCCTTGACCCATACATCCGAGTCCAGACCGGCAGGGCCGGAGGGGTTGCTGCCCAAATTCTCCAACAGAATTTGATGGCCGCGTGTCGACCAGAACTTGTTGCACTCCCAGATGGCGTCCACATGCTCGGTGCCTTCCAGGGCAACCATCCCCTCACCGACGCTGCGGGTAATCGACTTCCCTACGGGCCAGACCGGGTAGGGAACCATGCCAGGGTCGATCAAGTTGAGATCGAAGGTCGAGGAGAAGCTACGGATGTTGAGGTAGAGGGCGATTCTGCCATTGTTGAACAGTGGCGTCATCGTCGTCTGGTAATTCTGGTCACGGCCAGCCGCGGCCGGCGACCAATCCTTGCGAATATGATCGGCCAGGAAATCCCACCCTTGCAAGGACTCTGGCGAATTGATCACCACCTGTTTGAGATCCTCCGACCATATCTCCCCACCAAAACCACGAAGGAACGAGAGCTGCACCCGCGCCGTGTGAGGCGGCTCGGTAATACTGAATACCTGGCTGTCGCCTTCACCCTGGGCAATTTCATCGCCGTACTTGATAAAGGTATCGAGATTCCAATTGCCCGCTTTCCAGACCTCATACGGGTCCTCCAGACCGGCGGCTTCGATCACATGTTTGTTATAGTAGTAGAGCAAGAAGTTGTACGACCAGGGTAGACCATAGGTTTTGCCCCCATAACTGAGTGCCTTGACCGCGCCGGGGAAGAAGCCGCTAAGATCGTACTGCTCCTTTTCGATGTACGGGTTAAAGTCCACCAACAGCTTCTTGTAGCCGAAGGTGGAGGTCATCATGGGATGGCCCATGGTGAGATTGGGCGGCTGTCCACCAGCAACCGACGTCAAGACTTTGGTCTCTACATCGGAGAAGGGAGTGGTCGTGACGTTCATCGTCACGCCCGTCGCTTCCTTTAGCTCCGCCCAAACTTGGGCCCACATCTCAGGATCACCAGTGAGGTCGGTCCATGCCTCTAAGGTGATCTCCTCTTTGCCTGCGCTGGGCGCACTGCTAGCGGTTGCCCCCTCCGTGGCGACCGGCGCGGCTGGAACCGCACAGGCGGCCAGCAGCACGCTACCACCAGCTACCGTTGCCATGCCTCGCAAGAACGCACGGCGACTGATCGGGTATTGAGTTTGCATCTCTGTCTCCTTTGTCAATCAACTGAAAGAATAAAGTCAATCCATGAAAAGCGGCACGATATCCTTACCTCTCCACAGCGGCCATTACGTACCCGGTAGACAATGTCACTCTGTGGCAACTACCAATACGGCTTCGTGCGCCGGGAGCTTACGCAGGTGCAGTGGACCCCAGCGATCGAATAGAAACAGGCCCAAACAACCTATTCCGCCCAGCAAAGCGGCCATCAGAAAGGGTGGCGTAGATTGGGTGATGGGGTCCCAAGCAAAGGCAGCTAACCAACCAAAGAGCGTGCTGCCCAGCCCTGCCACGGCCAGGGCGCAGCCGATGGCCGTAGCCCGTAGGTCACCCGGCATGTGTTCGGCCAGATAACCCGTTTCCAACCAGCGCACGAACTGCCGCGCAAACTCGAACACAGCCACCGAGGCAAAAAGTTGCCCGCCATTCCCACTCAGGCCGATGGCTAGAGCAGCCAATGCTGCTGCTGCGATCAGCGCCGCGGCGACGACTCCCCCAGCGCGGCGACCGGCGAAGTAGCCGACCGCGACGCCGCCTGGCAGCCACATAAGGGTTCGGAGCAATTGCAGCCAAATCCAGCCCGTATCCTGTGCGCCATTGGTCAAACCGAGATCCTCGGCGCGGTAAGGTAGGAACTGATTCGACGCCTGCAAAGGTAGCCCGCCCAGCAAGCAGATGGTGAGTGCCAGAAGCCAGAAGCGATGGATGCGCGCCAAGCGCCCGACATCGTGCAACGTGCGACGCCAATCGGAGATAGGCTCTTGCTCGAACCGACCCTGGTGCTGGCCCCACAATCCGACTAGCAGACCGCAGAAGAGAGTGCTGGCTGCCAAGATCATGAAAATAATCTGAAATTCAGCAACCTGCGGGCTGGTCGTCATTGGGGCAAAGCTCGCCAGCCGGGCAGCCCACACGGACCAGTTACCATCCCAGACCAGCGCAGACAGCTCGTGGCGATAGAGCAAAAGTCGACCACCGAGTGGGCCAAAAACGCTACCCACACCCAGCGCTGACATCATGAGACCGTTAGCCAATCCCCTTTTTGCCGGAGCCACCATTTGGACGAGTGATATACCCGCCGTCCACATCAAGGCGCTGGTCACACCCTGCCACAAAGCGATAACTGGAATCAGCGGCGCTGCTGGCCCGAAAGCCAATACCAACGGAATGAAGAACTGACCCAGGAGCGCGGCGCTCCAGATCAGGCGTTCTCCATAGCGCCGCGCCAGCAGTCCACCCACGATTGGCCCGATAATCCAGGGTGCAATCTGGTATTTACTCAACTGTGACCAGAGATCAGCCGGATAGGCCTGGTCCGCCGCGCTCAGAGCGCTGAAGTAGAGGGGCAACGCGTAATCCAGTACCGCCGCATAGAAAAAACTGATGATCGCCACGGGCACGACGATCGACAAGCGGGCGCTCCCCGGCATAGGCTGGACGTGATAAGCTGCCTCTTGTATGTTCACAGCAAACTCCGTTTCCAGCCCGACCAGTCAAACAGAGCGCACCTCATAGCGCAGGGCAGAATTGGCGATACGCGCCCACCAGTCCGCGCGCCGCATCCAAGATCAGGGCCAGTTCGTCGCTGGTCTCGAAAAACTGCGCACCGAGCGCTACCAATTGCTCCGCTGCGGCGGGACTGGAGGCTGTGGTGCCAAATGGCACATTGTGCTTTTTGCAGAGTGCCAATATCTCGCGCAGAGGACCGGCTACGTCAGGATGATCGTAATCGCCCGGGTGTCCCATTTCGATGGAAAAGTCGCCCGGCCCAACGTAGACCATATCGACGCCTGGCGTGCTGATGATCTCTTCGGCGTTTTCATAGCCGCGCCGGGTTTCGATGTGTACCACCAAGCAGGTCTCTTCGTCCTGTTCGCGCATCCACGCCCCCCAGTTGGGCGGTTGCACATAGCCACTGCTGCCATAGCCCGGTGCGATGGCGCGCGTGCCGTGTGGGGGAAACTTCAGGTAGCTGCGCAATGTCTCTACGTCCGCGCGCGACTCGGTGCGCGGCAATTGAATACCAACAATGCCGCATTCCAGCAGCTTGGCTACCTCTGCTCGTTCCAGTTGCGGCGTCTTGGCGATCACAGGCAGCCCATTGTCGCGCGCACAAAGCACTGTATCGGCCAGGGTCGTCATCGAAAAGAGACAGTGTTCGTATTCGATATAGAGAAAGTCGAAGCCAGCTTGCTTGTAAAGCTTAACCAGCGAGGGGCGTAAATACTCTGTCCCGATGCCACCGACGAGGACGGCACCGGCTTTGAGTTGCTCTTTGAGTTGGCGGCCAGGGCCAGGTGCAGCAACCCCTGTACTCGCCGTTTTCTGAGCGTTAGATTTGGGTAGTTTTGCCATTGATACTCTTTCTCCCTTTACACTTCATTGGATTGATATGCCGACAGGTTGTCGGTGTTCTCAGGAAAACCAGCGTGATGCCGCCAAGCTAGGGATTGTCGCGCCGCCTTACGTCGCTTCAAGTTCGGGATAGAGCGGCAGATTCAGCCAGGCACCATTTTGCTGGGCCGAACGGTGCGCAGCTTCCATCACCTCGACACAGCGTAACCCCTCGCGCCAAGTCAGGCAAGGCTCACGTCCATCATTGATCCAACGCACAAAGTCGACTACTTCAAGCCGGTAGGCATGGTCATGCCCCAGGTCGTCAAAGCGTTCGTAGTGGGCTTCTGTCTCGTCCATGCGCTGCCAATAGAGGTCGAGATGATCCTTGTAGGGCAGAAAGCGCATCCCCCCTTCGCGGCAGACCACCTGTGGGCCACCCGACTCACGAAAATGGAGCAGTGGGTAGTGCAGTGAAACGGTCAAGGAAGCCAGCGCGCCAGAGTGAAAGTGCAGTGCGACATGGAGCGTGTCCGGATAGCTGTATTTTGGATCGGTCTGTGGCCCAGCCAGCGCCGAAACCAGCGCCACATCGCCACACATGGCGCGCATCCAGTCGATGGTGTGGACGCCGGATACGGCCAAGAGGCCGCCGGTTAACTCCTCCCGTTCCCACCAAGCCGGAAAATTGTAGTGGTGAATGTTCCAATAGCGGGCCACATTGATGGCCAACACCGGCCCTAGCTGCTCGCGCAGGGCAATCATGCGTGCCCAGGGTGGGCGCAACCGCCGTTTGTGACCCACCATCAGGCGTACGCCGGCAGACTCACAGGCACGCACCATCTCCCAGCATTCAGGGACATTGAGGGCCATCGCCTTTTCGCAGAAGACATGCTTGCCCCGCTGCGCGGCAGCCACGGCAAGCGGCTTGTGGGTAAAGTTGGGGCTGGTAATCGCCACGGCGTCTACGTCCACACTGTCAAACAACTGTTCGGGACGCTCGAAGGCCGGCAAGGGCAGCCCCGTCGTCTTAACGAAGCGCGCTCGCGCCGCCGCACTGGGGTCACAGACTGCTACCACCTCGGCCACTTCGTTGAGATAGGGGAGGAAGTAAGGTCCAAAATCGCCTAACCCAAAAAGCGCAAAGCGTAGTTTATCCTTCGACATCGCCATTTCCCCGCTCATCTACTGCAAAGACGCAGTCGCCGCAGCTATCTACTTAAGTTGGTCGTGTAAAATCAAAGTATACGATATCACGTATTAGGATTGCTACGGACTAGCTCCCACAACACTCCCATCCTAGTCCCTTCTTCTTCCAATTGTGCTACGATTACTGACGCGCTGCTGTTTTGTCGGCTACTGCCGGTATTGATGATAGAGTGGTAAGCCCGGCACGCCGATGTCGAGGCATTGCACAGATGCCGAGTCATCCTCAGTAACGTAAAGGGCATTGTTCCAAAAGGCCAGGTTCGTCGGCATGTTACCATTCGGGTTTAGATCGCCTAGCCATTGCCCATGGGCGTCCAACACCGCCACGCGACCAGCGCCATGCAGCGCCACATAGAGCCGACCTGCGGCGTCCAGTGCGATCCCATCGGGATAACCGTTTCCTAACTCGGCGAAGACCTTCATCCCACCCATTGGCATCCGGGCTGCATTCAAATCCCATTGGAGAATGCGTCGCGTACTTGACTCGGCCACAAGCAGAGCCTGATCGCCCGGCGTCAATGCGATTCCGTTGGGAAACAGCAGACCATCCACCAGTTTGTCGAGCCTGCCGGTCACATCCAGACGGTAGACAGCACCTACGGCCGCCGTCAGTTCCAGTCCGGGGTCAGTGAAAAATAGACCGCCGGCGGCATCGAAGACCAGGTCGTTGGGTCCGAGCAATGGCGTTCCGCCAAATTGATCAACCACACAGCGCACAACACCGTCAGGGTTCATTGCTAACACCTGACGGCCAATACTATCACAGACATACAGATCGCCATTCGCATGGAGCTTCGAGCCATTGGGCTTGGCGCAGGAGAGAAGATGCTCCGTACTGCCCGCCGCTGAAATGCGCACAATGGAGCCCGTACGGCGCAAACAGACATAGAGGTGCCCGTCACGGTCGAAGGTAGGACCTTCGGGATAGGGCAAATCTACGACATAAGGCTCGGCTGTGATGCGATCAAACAGCGCCATCGTCTTGTCTCCATGAAATTCCGGTTGCTTTGTCTCCGGCGCTTCGGAAAGTGCCGGAGACTTTACAACTCATTCTGAACACACCCTTTTCAAATAGAGCTGCGTAGAAAATAGAAGCTCCTGGGTTACATCGTCAGCTTTGCACCGGTTCAAGTTCAGGATAAAGCGGCAGATTCAGCCATGCGCCATTTTGCTGGGCCGAACGGTGCGCAGCTTCCATTACCTCCACACAGCGTAGCCCCTCGCGCCAGGTCAGGCACGGCTGGCGCCCCTCATTGATCCAACGCACAAAGTCGCCTACTTCTAGCCGGTAGGCGTGGTCAAAGCCCAGGTCGTCAAAGCGTTCATGGTGGGCCTCTGCCTCGTCCATGCGCTGCCAGTAGAGGTCAAGATGATCTTTGTAAGGCAGGAAACGCATTCCCCCCTCCCGGCAGACCACCTGGGGACCGCCCGATTCGCGAAAATGGAGCAGCGGGTAGTGCAGCGAAACGGTCAAGGAAGCCAGCGCGCCAGAGTGAAACTGCAAGGCAACGTGGAGCGTGTCTGGGTAGGAGAATTGGGGGTCTGTCTGCGGCCCAGCCAGCGCTGAAACGCGTGCCACATCACCACACATGGCGCGCATCCAATCAATGGTGTGGACGCCGGACACCGTCAAGAGACCGCCGGTCAGCTCCTCGCGCTGCCACCACTCGCGTGAACTGTAATTGCGCAAGCGAATGTTCCAGTAACGGGCCACGTTGATCGCCAACACCGGCCCCAGTTGTTCACGCAGGGCAATCATCCTGGCCCAGGGTGGGCGCAGCCGCCGTTTGTGGCCCACCATCAAGCGGACGCCGGTAGCATCACAGGCGCGCACCATCTCCCAGCATTCGGGCACATTCAGCGCCATGGCCTTTTCACAGTACACGTGCTTGCCCCGTTGCGCGGCAGCCACCGCAATCGCCTTGTGGGTAAAGTTGGGGCTTGTAATCGCCACCGCATCCACATCGACCCTATCCAGCAACTCCGCGTAGTGTTCAAAAGCAGGCAGATCCAGCCCAGTCGTCTCGCCAAAGCGCACCCGCGCCTTCACGCTGGGGTCACAGACAGCCACAACCTCGGCCACCTCGTTGAGATAGCGCACAAATTCCGGGCCAAAGTCCCCCAGACCAAAGAGTGCAAAGCGCAGTTTATCCTTTTGCATTGTTTCGCTCTTTACCAGCCCTTCCAACTGCCATCGGCATGGCGATATTGGCGGAAATCCATGGAGTGATCGAACTTCTGGGCAGCCACAATTTCCTCACGAATTTCCAGACCCAACCCAGGCCGGTCATTGAGCTCAATAAAGCCGTCCTTCAGAACCCAATCGTGCTCTGCCCATTCTCCGAAACGCCTGAACCAGGTACAGTTCGCCTCCTGGATCAAGAGATTCTCAATGGCGGCATCTGCATGCATGAGGGCGGAGAAGTAGATCGGTCCACCCGCGTTGTGAGGTGCCATCAGCATCTGCTGCTGTGCCGCCGCGTGCGCAATATGGATGAAGTTTGTGATCCCAAAGCTATGGGCGATATCCGGCTGCAGGAAGGCACACGCGCGCCGGTCGATGATCTCCTTAAACTCTTGGAATGTAAAGAGTTTCTCTCCCATCGCAATGGGCACAGCACTGCGCTGGCTGATCTGTGCCAGGGCGTCCACCGAACCAAACTTGCATGGCTCTTCAATGAAGAGGGGGGCGGCATCCGCTACCATATGTGCGAAATCGATCGCTAATTCCGGCGTTGGACTGCCGTGGCAGTCGAGCATCAACTCTACCGAAAGCCCTACTTCCTTGCGAACAGCATGGACAATTTCGCTGCACCGATGCGCCTCGCGCCGATCCATCGGCCAGCTTCTGCCTTCTAACGGATTGCCTTTAAGCCCATGAAATCCTTGGGCCACCGACTCGTGCGCCATCTGCAATGCATCATCCACAGAGCCACCAAAGAACAAAGCCCCATCATAGACCTTAATCCGATCACGTCGTCGCCCCCCAAGCAACTTGTAGACGGGGACGCCCCAGGCCTTTCCCGTAATATCGTGGAGAGCCATATCAATGGCCGCGATGGCTGACCCAAAGACAGGCCCTCCCTTCCAGGGAAGCCGATTCTGAATATCTTCCCAGATCACGCCGATCTCTGTGGGGTCTTTGCCGATGAGCAGCGCTTCCCACTCGTGTAGGGTGGTCTGCACCATAGGTGACAACCACTCCCCACTTCCCTCTCCCCATCCCGAAATACCCACGTCTGTTTCGATCTTGAGAAATAGCCAAGTCTTGAACTGGCTAAAAACGACCTCGCGAGCCGTCTTGGCGCGTATCTGGCGCTGACCAGTCTCTACATTGAACATATAAGTTCTGATACCGGTAATCTGCATTTTCTCTCTTCACCTTTGTGGTTGGCTTGATCAGAGGTAGCCAGCCTGTCATGGATAAGTTCGTCAATCCGATAGTCTGCCAGAGAAATTGAACTAACTAAAAAAAACAGATGCACTTCCTTACGTCAATGATCACGCCCACTCAAAGATCACTTTGCCTGTCTTGCCGCTGTCAAAGAGCGCAAATGCTTCCTGCGCCTTTTCGAGCGGGAAGCGGTGGGTGACCATCGCTTCGAGAGGTACGCGACGCTCCAGGATCAGGCGGAGCATCTCATAGTACATGTGGATCGGCAGGACGAAGGATCCCATGAGTGTCAATTGGCGTCCGATGATCTGCGAAGGAGCGAGTGCTTTGTCCTCGTGCTTGCCTACAAAGACTGCGCGTCCGCCCAGGCGCAGACAGTCCACCGCGCCGTTGACACCAGAGCCGCTCCCGGATGTCTCAAATGAACAAGCGGCACCTTCACCACGCGTCAACTCGTGGATGGCTTTGACCGGGTCGCCCGCGTTCGGATCAATTGTCTCATCCGCGCCCAACGAGTGTGCCAATGCACGGCGCCCGGCCAATGGCTCAACTCCAACCACGCGCGCTCCCATTGCCTTGGCGAAGAGCGTACCTGCGAGACCCACCGGTCCCTGTCCGAAGATGGCGACGGTCTCCCCACCAACGGGATGTAGCTTCTGCATCGAAGAAAATGCGGTGCCCGCATTGCAGGCCATCATAGCCCCGTGGGCGAAGCTCAGTTCTGTGGGCAGGGGAAGACAGTTGCGTGCATCGGTCAGGATCAAGTCGGCATTTGAACCGTGAATTGGGACACCATACCCCCTGCTCTCGGCACACCACATGAGGTTGCCCCCCAGACACTCTTTGCAGTAGCCACAGCCGCGATAGTGATAGACTGAGACGCGGTCGCCGACGCGCACATTTGCGACTCCACCGCCCAGAGACTCAACCAGACCAGATGGTTCATGGCCGGGAATGATGATGTTGCCCGCCCGTTGCGCCGCATCCTGGCGGTATCGATGGAGATCGCTGCCACACAACCCGCCGGCCTTGAGCCGCACCACGACTTCACCCCAGCCTGGCTGGGGGTCAGGAAATTCGCGCACCTCAGCCCTGCGGTCACCCAGGAACACAACGCCGCGCATGAGAGTCTCCTTGATTTGCTCTGCCGATAGACAATGAACAGAAAAGGACAGCCTTGACAACAGCCTGTTTCAATTCAGATCGATGCCTTCGCCTGCCAGAATACGCACCAGATGCTCAATCAAAAACTCGCTATACTTTAGCGCTGTCACACTGGGCGTCATGGTGAGCTGACGCAGATTGGCCGCGTCGAAGATGCCACGGCGCACCAGGATGCGTTTCTCTACCTGCAAGAAGAGCTCGAAATCCTGCAACGTGAAATTCATCACTGGCAACAGCGTGGCGAATAGATCGTAGGCGCGTCGGTCATCGCCATTCTTGCGCGCCCTATAGACCCGATCCAGCAGATCACAGTAGGCCACACCGGGCATGATGCCCACAATGCCGACCGGTATGGCCTCGAGCATATAGTAGCCGCCCCATCCTTCAAGGATACCGACTTTTCCGCCGACCTTATCCTGGATGCGCACCAGTTTGTCGATAATCAGAGGCTCTTCCAGTTTGGCATAGAGGAAATTGGGATGCTGCTTATGCAACTGGTCGATAAAGTCGGCGTCGATGGTGGCTTTGCCGGGGGCAAAGTCTTGGATCAGCACGGGGATCGACACCGCGTCGGCGATGGTACCGCAGTAGCGCAACAGGTCAGCATCGCTGGTGCCAAACTGGCGCGGGATGGCAAAACTGATAATATCGGCACCCAGAGCGGCATAGCGGCGGGCCAGACCGGCAGCGATCTTACACGAGCCGTGGTTCGCCTGGGCAATGACGGGGATGCGCTTCTGGTTGGCCTCAATGGCAACACCGATCACCTGTTCGCGCTCGGCCTCGGACAGCTTATAGAATTCGCTGCCATAGGCCGGCAGGCACAACGCAGCCATCTGGCGACGTGCGACAAAGTCCACGCATCTACGCAGGCCAGCCTCGTCGATCGATTCATCGTCGGTAAAGGGGATCGGTATCACAGGTACGACACCGTCGATTTTGGTGGTGTGATTCATGGTTTGTCTCTCGGGTGTGTAGGCTCTTTGTTTTTTTGCTTAGGGTGTCGGATGATTCAACCGCAGACCCCGCACGCCGACATTATTCCAGCGATGGGCCGTCAGGCTGTTGAGCGAGGCCGCCAGCAAAATATCGCGATTGGGGCCGGCAAAGGCGACATCGGTCGGGCTGCGCAAGACCGCGCCCGTCCAGTCCTCGGCAAAGAGTTCGAGCCGCCGGCTTTTCAGGTCAAAAATGTAGATGGCGTCCGGGCGATGGCAGCCGATCCAGATGCGTCCCTCTTCATCCAACGCCAGACCATCAGTGAGGTGGCGCGGCATATGCACCACCCGTTCCAAATTCCCCGCGCTGCCGTCGGGCTGGATGGCAATGCGCACAATCGCGCTGCCAAAGGTCTCGACCACATAGAGATAGCGTTCTTCGGCATCCAGGGCAATGGCGTTGGGCGTATCCACCGGAGCCGGATACCAGCGTTCCGCCTCGCCCCCACCCGGTGGGGTCTTATAGATGGCGCCATTGACATGGTGCGACCAATCGCCGCTGTCCGAGAGGTAGAGATTGCCCTGGCGGTCAAAGGCCGGGTAGTTGGGGCAGAGAAAGCGCTGTCCGCCGGGGCCGGTGGCATAGAGACTCTCCTCTCCATCTGGGGTCAGACGGATCACGCGGCCGGTGGCGACCTCGGCGCAGTAGAGGTTGCCGACGGCATCCACGGCCTGGCCCAGCACTCGCCGCGAGGCTGTGGATGCGAATTGCTCGCCTACATTCTTTTCCAAGTTAATCCGGTAGATCTGTCCGCCCGTGCCCGTCGTATACGCCTCGCCCTGCGGGCCGATGGCGATCGATTCAGGGTGATCAAGTTGACGGATATGAATCAGATCCTTCAGATTGTGCCGTTGCATCATCACACACCCCCTTGGCGACCTTTAGAAATCAAATCATAAGCCCACCTGACAAGGCACCCCGTCCCTGTCGCCCTGTCATCTTGTCATCTTGGGGTGATTCAACCGAATGCCGCGTACCCCAAGGTTGTCAAAGCGATGGATGACCAGATTATCCAGTGATGAGAGCAGTAGAATGTCGCGGTCAGGCCCGGCAAAATTGAGATTGGTGGGGCCGCGCAGCGCCTCGCCCATCCAATCCTCCACCACCAGGTGTAAACGACCGGCGGCAATGTCAAAATACCAGAGCGAGTCGGGGCGGTAGGACGGAAACCAGAGGCGACCTGCTTCGTCAAAGGCCAGACCGTGCGGCACCAGGTAGGGGGTATGGATCAGCCGTTCAAATGCGCCGGCGCTGCCGTCGGGGTTAATCGCAATCCGGGCAAGGCCGTGGCTTTCGCAAAAATAGAGATAGTTCTCGTCGGCATCAAGCGCCATTTTGTTGGGCGTCGCCAGCGCGTGGGGATACCAGAGCGCTGCCTCGCCGCCGCCGGGTGCAATTTTGTAGATGTAGCCGTCAACAGCATCGCTATAGGTGCCGGCATCGGAGAGGTACAGATTGCCGTGGCGATCAAAGACGGGATAATTGGTTCCGACAAAAGGCTGTCCGCCCGGCCCGCGGGCATAGACACTTTCCTGACCGTCCGGCGTAATGCGGATCACCTTGCCATCAGCCGAGCAGTCGGCGATGTAGAGATTACCCTCGGCATCAACCGCCTGCCCTAGGGTGCGCCGCGGCGCGGTTGAGGCAAATTGCTGGACGGTATTGGTCGCCAGATCGACGCGATAAACTTGACCGCCCGTGCCGGTAGTGTAAGCCTCGCCCTGGGGACCGACCGCAATCGATTCAGGATGATCGACGCCGCGGATATGGACTATATTTTCGAGTGGGTAGGGTTGTAGCAACGCCACCAGCGCACCTCCATTGACCCTTCTTAATAGTTGGTGTGGGAACCATCCCGCCTGTAAAAATGAGGCGGTTCCCAAAAACGGAAATGCTCCTGCGCCATGTTTTCGTTAAATTCCACGCCCAGCCCCGGTTCAGTGGGGACGGGGTAGGTGACGCCATCCAACTGTGGTTGGATTGGAAAGAGTTCTGCGGAAAAATGATAGTCGCGTGTGCGTTCTTTCAGCCAGGCATAATTAGGCACATCCGCCGCAAAGTGTAGATTCGCAGCCGTGCTGATCGGACCCAGCGGATTGTGCGGCATCAGAAGGTATATTCTCCAAAAACTGGTGCCGATTACGCGTTTTCCAAGAATTCCCAAAGCTGGTCAAATCGCCTGCCCACAATCGGCCTTCCACGCATGATTGAAGCATATTCTGAACTGTCGGGTTGTTTCGACAGATACTCTGGCAAATAGGCTAATCCCTCAGACAGTTCCTCGCGGCCAATGGTCATTTGAGTGGGACGGCGACGTATTCGGCAACGATCCAGTGTGGCAGCAAAGGTGTCTGCACCTTCGTTGCAGTGCCAACTGATAATTAGCGCGCCCAAGGCAACGACCTCGCCGTGGATGTAGCTTTTGTCGTTTGCTTCTTCCAAGGCAAAAAGAAAGGCGTGATCGGCATTGGGTGCAGAAGAAAGTCGTACCCGATGAGCGTCTCGTTGTTGGAGTGTGCGCATGATGAAGTGAATGCTCTCTGCGCTCAGTTGACCGTTTTCGTTAAGGGTTGCCGGAAAGTTTTCTACAATTGAGGCATGAAATTCATCGAGCTTGACAAGCGCTGGCTCGTCAGGAAGTGGCGTTAACGCGTTGCGTTGGTTGCGTCGCCATTCGGCAATGCCCGAGTATTCACAGAGTACGTCGCCCAAACCAGCCGTGTGCAGGTGCAAAGGAGCTTTTAGCGTCAGATCATAGTCGACCAACACATACTCACAATCTACCCAGACCCAGTTGTCCCGATTGCCCACCATTGTGCGCCCAGTGAAGCGCGCACAATGTCCATGAATGATGGCACCGGTGGAAATAATGGTAGGCGCCTGGATCAGGGGAAGATCCTTGGCCACCGCCATGTGCTTGGCCGCGTCAAGCGCCTGACCGCCGCCCAGCCCTACGACCAATTCCGCATCATCTGGTAGGCCGGCCGCTGTTTGCTGCAAATAGGCGAAATCGAGCGAGCGGATGTATGCAACGCCCGACGGTGGCGTTGTCAGATGAGGTTGGGCCGCTTGATATGCGCTGGGTGATGTGATTGCCAGGTAACGCGGCCACCCGGCGCTGGCGCGCTGCAGCAATTGATGACCGTAGCGGATATCGATCTCGGCAGCCGCTGTTGCACGACCACTGTTAGACCAGCCCCGATTGTCGCTCAAGGATAGCCCGCTCCTCGCCCATCACCCACGGATGAAAGCTCACAAAACAGATTGAGTTGACCGCACACCTGCCAGGCGGCAGGCGCATCCTTCGGCATCACCGGGTGTCAACCCTTGATTCCACTCAATGCGATGCCCTGCACAAAGACCCGCTGCGCGGCCAGGAAGATCAGCAGAACCGGCAAGATGAACAAGACGCTAGCCGCCATAAGCGGGCCATAGTCAATGAAGTTGTCGCCAGCCGCGCCAGCGTCGTAAAAAGCGCGCAGCCCCACCGGTAGCGTAAAGATGGCTTGACGGCTCAGCATAATCAGCGGCCAGATGAAGCTGTTCCAAGAGGTTTCAAAGGACAAGAGGGCAAAGGTTGCCATTCCCGGCACGCAGATGGGCACAATGATATACCAGAGGACACCAAATTCATTGCAGCCATCCACGCGGGCAGCATCTTCCAGCTCTGTCGGCAGATTCAGCAGGAATTGGCGTAGAAAGAAGATACCAATAACGTTCACAGCGCCCGGCAAAATGATCGACCAGAGGGTGTTTAGCAATCCGGTTCCCCCTGCACCCAGAATATCGTTACCTCCGACCAGGGGGATGCTTTTGATGAGAATAAAGGACGGGATGATGGTTACCGGCCACGGGATCATATTGGTCGCCAACAAGAGTATGAAGAGGGGATTCTTGCCGGGAAAATGCAGCCGGGCAAAGGCATAGGCGGCCAAAGTACAGGTGGATACCTGGAGCAAGACATGGGCTAGGGCCACAGTAATGCTGTTTTGGGTATAGAGACCCATCTTGCCTATTGTCCAGGCGCGCGGGTAATTCTCCCAGACAAAGGAAAGCGGCAGCCACTTCAGCGGCAATGTGATGATCTCTTCACGCGTCTGCAAGGAGATGTTCACCATCCAGTAGAACGGAAAAATCATACCCAGGGCCAGGCCAATCACCAGGACAAAAAGGAGTGACTCTTGCAGAGACATCCGGTATCTGAACGGAACGGATTGTCGGGCTGCTTGCTTTTTGCCGATCGTTTCAGGCTGCCTGACATCCTCTATGGTCTTTGTATTCATCTCAATATACCGATTCTGGCGAGAGGAATTTTAGGTTCACAATCGTCACAAGCAAGATGGCAAGCATGAGCAAAATAGCCATAGCCGAAGCCAGCCCCATTTTCTGGTAGGCAAAGGCGGTCAACCACATTTGATGCACTACGCTGGTCGTGGCATTCATCGGCCCACCCTGGGTAAGGATGAGTACCTGCGTAAAGACCTGCAATGAACGCACGATGCCCATGACGAAGAGAAAAAACGTGAAAGGGGCCAGCAGAGGTAGCGTTACAAATAGGAAACGCTGCCAGCGGTTGGCACCGTCGATCATAGCTGCTTCGTAAAGGGTGTCTGGTATCGACTGTAGACCGGCCAGATAGATGATCATCGAGTAGCCGGCATCCCGCCAGATACTCATCATCGTCACCGTTGGCAATGCCTGCTGTGGATCGCCAAGCCAACGCTGGCGCGGCAGGCTGAGGTTGTCCAGAAGGGCATTGGCAAAGCCAAAATCTGGATGGAAGATCCACTGGAAGATCATGGCAATGGCCACGAGCGATACCACATAGGGAGCATAGAAGGCCGTTCTGAAAAGCCCGCGCAGTGGTATCTTCTGGTTGACCAAAATCGCAAAGAGCAGACCGGACGCCATGCTGCCGGGAATGATAGCGGCCGTATATTTGAGCGTGTTGGTCACCGAAATCAAAAAAGTGCGATGATCCAGCAGACGTACATAATTTTGCAGTCCGATCCATTCAGGAGTACTCAATGGATCGTAACGGGTGAAGCTGTAATAGATGGCCGCCAACGTTGGGTAGACCAACCAGACCAGGATAGTGAGCATGGCCGGAGCCAGACACAGATAGGCCATTTTGCTCTCGGCGCGGCCAAACTCCTTGCGTAATTCAGCGAAGCGTTGCGACAAGCGCGAACAATCCATTGTGAGGGCACGGAAATTCACTGCCATAATGATCTTCTCAGTCGGTGGGGTGTTCGGGCTGGGAGAGTCACGTTCCGGAAATTCAGTAGACCGCAACGGACGCTCCCCGCCGGTCCGTGCCCGGTGGGCGGGTCACGGACCACGCCTAGCGCGTTGCGGTCTACTGAATTTCTAAATCTGACCGCCTTCAGCTTTCCAGTCGTCCAGGATTAGCTGGACATCCTTGTGCGCGTCGACTAAGACATCTACGGCCTTCTCGTAGTTGATAACAACACGCTGTTGCGCTTCGAGGATCACAGCCCTGATCTCGGTCCACTTGGGATGCCAGCCAGGACCCGGATCGCCGTACTTGGCACCCAGATCCGCCCAGGCTTTGTGTCGCCGATCCTGCAAATGGGGCAAATTGAGCAGATCGCTGCGCGGCACTTCTTTGGCATAGATTTCGCAATACTTGGCCACAAAGTCGGAGGTGTTGTTCAGATAATCGAAGAATTTGAGCGTTTCTGACAGGGATTTGCTCTTAGCGCCCACCGAATCACCCTCGACCGTAACCGGGATTTTGCGGCCTGCTTCCCCGGCCGGACCCACCGGCACCCCTAATACCTCCAACTTCGGGCGAAGTTCTTCGGGTAACCTGGGCAGCTTGCTGTTATGGCTGTAGAACTGGGCGATGATGGCGAGGTTATGCGGGTTGCCGAGAGCGCCACCCTCCTGGTAGCCCTTTTCCCAACCTACTTTGTGTACCTGATCGATATCGCCATACCATTGCATAGCCGCTGCGATCTCCGGTTGGTCCAGTTGGCTTGTGTAGGGATCGCCTTTGTCCAGAAACGTGCCACCGTGGGCCCACACCATCTGGTGCAGACCGTACCAGAAACAGGAGCCGTCGCTATAATTGAGCAGCCCCATGCGCGTAACCTTGTCATTCTCGCGCACCGTTAACTTCTCGGCATACTCCAGCAATTGGTCCAGAGTCTCCGGTGGCTCATTGATGTTCAGGCCAGCCTCTTCGTAATAGTGGCTGAAGCATCCCAGGGGAGAAGAGGCCACCCACTGCGGCACACCGTAGAGTTCTTGGGTTGGGTCATACCCCCGCGCCTGGACAGCCAGGGCCGAATCAAAGTAGAGATCGCGTACCCCGGATGATTCCAACCACTCCCGGTGGTCAAGCAGAAAACCGGCGCGGCCGAGGGGAACCACTATGTCGCCAGCAGTACAGATATCGGGGCCGACCCCAGAGGCAAATGACGTGGTCAACTTGGTAAAGGTTTCATCCCAACTGCCGCCATAGGTGGTCTGCTCTACGACAATCCCTGGATTGGCTGCATTGAATTCGTCAATCGTGCGTTGAAAGAGCGGCGCCGTTACCTCCAGGCCACCCTTGCTGTTCCACCACGCGATAGACACGGGTTCAGCCGCCACAGGGACAGGCGCCTCGGCAGCCGTCGTTGGTGTCTGCGTCGTCCCACTGCTTCCTGGCGGCACGGCGGGGGCACAGGCTGCCAGTGCCGTCGCCAATCCCGCTACACCGCCCAACTTGATCAATTCACGACGAGTCAACTGTTTCTTTAGCATTTCGGTGTACCTTTCCTGAAGTTCAGACAAGCAATCGATCACGGAAAGAAGGCTCAATGACTATAACGAAGAATCACAACCCAATGTTAACATCATAGCATATTTCCAAACTCTGCCTACGGGTTAAGTCCCCAATTAGTCCCATCACAGTTCCATATCTCTGTTCCAATGATCGTGTACATTTGGCTGTTTTGTACTAGATAGAGATCAGTTCCATCTCACTGGCCGTACCCGGATCTGCTGGCCGCCCATTTAACCGTCTTTGACAAGAAGGAAGCGTTGGTGTATGAATATGCCACTCACTGAATACATCCCTGCCATCCTGCTGTCCGAGCGTTTTCCGCCCTGTGGCACATCTAGCAAAGCCTTGACACCTGCCTATGATCGCTCACACGTCGAATCCGGCCGACTTCGCCAAGCTGGTGCAGGACGCCCTCAACCGGCTTTACGATTCGCCCTATCTGCAGAACCATCCATTGACGAAACTGCTGGTCAATGCCCAGTTCGGCACACTTCAAGCCAGTCAGGAGATGCGCCGCATTCTGCTGCAAGCAATCCACGCCATGCGCCCGCAAGCTGGCGCGCCGGCCCTATCGGTGGACTGGCGCAACTACCAGATTCTGGACCTGCGTTACATAGAGGGCATCAGTCCTGCCGAGATCATGGATCGCTTGGGGTTGAGCAAGAGTCAGTACTTTCGCGATCAGTCCCGGATTCTGGATGTCCTGGCTACCGAACTATGGACGCATTGGCAGCAACAGGCCGGGGTGGGCGCATCCCCAGACGCAGAAGATCGCCTATCCCGCAGCGCTCTGACCGAAAGGGAGGTTGAGCGCCTGCGCACGAGTGCCGAGTGGCAATCCATTAATGCAGTGCGCTTGCTGGAGGACTTGCGTATCTTGGTTGAATCCCTGGCCCAGGCCAAGCGCGTCAAAATCCATTTCAACTATCCCTACTCATTATCGGATCTGCGGGTGGATCGGATTATGCTACGCCAGACACTCCTCAATGTCATCACCGACGCGTTCGATAGATGTCAGGAGGGTATGCTGTCGATTAGTACCTATCGCGATCAGGGCGAAACCGGCATTGCCGTCGTCGTTGATGCGCCTGGGCCGCATTGCGAAGCACCCCGGGGAATGGGTTTGCATGTGAGTGAGGAGTTAATGGCAGCTATGGGGGGAAGCCTTTCCGTCAGGACAAAGAGTGGCAATCGCTGGGGGACTTATCTTGCTTGGTCAACGACAGTCGATCGCGTTCTCCTGGTTGTGGATGACAACGAGGAATTCGCCAATTTGTGCCATCGCTATCTGACTGCCCACAACTGGCGGGTGATGGGTGCCAGCGGCGCGGCGGAGGCGCGCTGCTCCATCACCGAGAAACCTCCGAGTCTGATTCTTCTGGATGTGATGATGCCAAAAGAAGATGGGTGGGAACTGCTCATGGCTCTCAAATCGGCCCAAGGGACTCGGGATATTCCTGTGATTGTCTGTTCGGTCTTGAATGAACCGGAGTTGGCAATGACGTTGGGGGCGACGGCGTATCTGACCAAACCGTTGAGTCAGCAGACGCTTCTGCGCGCCCTGACCCGTTGGTCTCCGGTGGATACCATCCCGGAGCCAGCGCTTTCAAGATAGCATCCAACATGCGCACGACCTCCCCCATCTGGAAACCATCTGATTTGGAGATTTGGACCGCTCCAGGCAGAGGCAGATTGAGATAATCCTGGCCTTTGGCCGAGATGACAATCACTGGGATATCGGCCAGGGCAGGATCGCTGGCCATCTGTTCAAGTACGCTGTGTCCGTCTGTGCCCGGCATAATCAAGTCCAACAGAACCAGATCCGGTCGTTTGCTCCGCATCAGGCGCAAGGCTTCCTCGCCGTTGAAGGCTTCCTGCCATTCCTCTATGCCAACCCGAGCGCTCAACATCCGCTTGAACACGCGCACCATTTCGGGATCGTCGTCGGCGATCAAAATGCGCCGAATTGGGTGGTCGAGCTGATTGACGGCAGCCTCCAGTTCGTGGCGCGACACCGGCTTAACAAGCAGATTGTTGGCACCCAAGGAATGCGCGGCTCTGAATCCACTCGGCAGCGGGCAGCAGACGATGAGCATATTACCGGGCGGGGTGTGCAGAGGCTGGGCCTCATCCGTCACCACAGCCAGCGCGTGGACTGTTGCAGCCAGCCCGATGCCCTCCGACAGATTGACGGCGCTGAGGAGCTGATAGCCATCGAGATAGCGCTGCAGGAAGGGAGCTACGCGGCTGTCTTCGTGTACGATGACAAGTACCCGTTCCGGTGTGGTCACCACCGGTTTGAACCGTTTTCGCTGGGTCGGCTGCGCAGGGTGGGCCGTTGCGGCTTTGCAGGGCAGCGTGAACCAGAAGGAAGTTCCCTGCATCTGGATACTTTCCACCCCCATGCGCCCCCCATTCAACTCGACGAACTTCTTGCTGATGGGGAGGCCCAACCCGGTGCCGCTATGCCAGGTGGACATGGGTTCTTCCGTGGTACGAAACTCCTCAAAGATCTTGGGCAGGTCCTGGGCAGGAATACCGCGCCCACTATCCGTGACACGGACGATGACTTCCTCAGGGGAGCGGGAAATCTCGAGACGGATATGGCCCCGGTCTGTATAACGCGCCGCATTGACCAACAGATTCAGCAAGACCTGGCGAATACGCAGGCGGTCTATCCAGATGATGGGTAGATCGTCCGTTATATTCACCTGCATATCCAACCCCTTTGCGGTTATATAGTCGCTGACAATCGTAGTAGTCTCCTCCACCAACGCCATCAGATCGACCTGGTTGCGTACCACGGTAAGCTTGCCAACTTCAATGCGGGCCAGATCAAGCACATCATCGACCAGGGCCAGCAAATGCTGTCCACTATAGTAAATGGCGTTGAGATCGCGACGATAGACGCCGGGCAGGGGAACATTGCCATAGCTCTCCGGCGAAGTCATGATGACCTCACTAAAACCCACGATAAGGTTCAATGGCGTACGCAGTTCATGGCTGACATTGGCGACAAATTCGGCTTTGAAACGTTGCGCTTCGTCGGCAATCTGCCATGCTGCTGTGAGGGCTGAATTCGTCCGTTTGAGCTGATAATAAGCGTCGTCCAGACTCTTTTGCATGCGCATCAACTGCCCCCGGTGCAGGCGCACCGCCTCCAGATTTTCCTCGGCGCGTGCCAATGCCAGGACATAGGACTCCATCGCAGTGAACAGAGTCTGCGCTATCACGCTACCCAATAACCCGGCGCATATGCCGCCGATACCGATCACAGCCGCGTATGGGCCAAGTCCCACATCGAGCAGCGCGCTGTGGGATAACCAAATAATGGTCCCCGTGATCAGACTCTGCACGATTAAGAAAGCCGGCCAACCAGCCGTGACGGCTGCCACGAAGGGCAACAAGATGTAGAACAGGGCGATTTCTGGACTATGGAACAGCCAGACACCCAACGTGATTGCCGCCATCATCCCCACCTGCCAGGCCACTTGCGCCAGTACCATATGCCTGGAGAGCAGCCAGAGTGCTAACCCACAGATACCGATGAGGAGAAAGACAAACCCCCTTTCCGACCAGCCGTAGGCTTCCGGCCAGGTGGCAGTGGCGACAATGAACCAAATAGACAAGCCGCCCCCAAACACCAGGATAAGGTTACGTAAGGCAGATTGGACCAGTTCGGTCATGATATCGGCGCTATCAGAGTGAACGTGGGGTGATCTTCGCAACGTGTGTAGCATAGATGCCTTTCCATCTGCTTGATCAGATCGCAAGTCTCTATATCAATGTTTGTCCTGGTCAACGAGACGATGAAATGAGCATAATCTGTTACCCAGTATGGAGGTAGAATAGCGGCATACACGATTCCAATACAAATCAACCGGTATTCGCTTTCGTATCCTTTCCGTCAAGTTGTCTATGTGCCGATAATCTCTGATCCAGCCATTACAGATCATCAACAACAAAAGAGCGACGGACCCAAGGGTCCGTCGCTCTTTTGTTGCCCAAACGGTCGGCAGCTACACCCCAAACATCTGATCCCGCTCCGCGCCTACGGAGACGTACTCAATCTTCACATCGGCCAATTCGGCCAGGCGCTGGATGTAGGCGCGGGCGGCTGCGGGCAGATCGCCCCAGGAGTGGCAATTTTCGGTGGATTCCATCCAGCCTGGCCACTCCTCATAAATGGGCGTCACTTCGTTGAGAACCGGCGTGTCGGGCATGGAATCGGTGATGACAGAGCCGTCGGGCAAGCGGTAGCCGGTGCAGATTTTGAGTGTTTCAAAAGTGTCCAGCACGTCCAGTTTGGTGATGGCGAGACCGGTCATCCCATTCAGCCAGGCCGCGTAGCGGATGGCAACCCCATCGAACCAGCCACAGCGCCGGGGGCGACCCGTCGTTGCGCCAAATTCCAGGCCGATAGCGCGCAGTTTCGCGCCGTCGGCGTCGTGCAGCTCCACCGGAAAGGGTCCATCACCCACGGCGGTGCTGTAGGCTTTGACGACGCCGATGACCCGGTCCACTGCCCGCGCCGGCAGCCCCGCGCCAGAAGGGGCAAAGGCGGCGGTCGGGTTGCTGCTGGTGACGTAGGGGTAGATGCCCCAGTCCAGATCGCGCATGACGCCCAACTGCCCTTCGAGCAGAATCGCCTGGCCCGCTTGCAACGCGGCTTTGGTCATCGGCACTGTATCCACAATGCGGTCGCCCAGCTTGTCCCGGTACTCCATCAACAGGCCGTAGAGCGCCTGGCCGTCCACCGGCTCACCGCCCAAAATTTCCAGCTTGCGGTTGACAGTTACCAGCGCGTTGTCCAGGCGGCCTTCCAGCCAGACGGGTTGGAGCAGATCGCCGATGCGCAGACCGGAGCGGGCGGCTTTGTCGGCGTAGGCAGGGCCGATGCCCCGTTTGGTCGTGCCGATGGGGTCTTTGCCGCGCGCCGCCTCTTCCAAGACATCCAACTGGCGATGATAGGGCAGCACCATCTGGGCGCGGGCGCTGATCCAGAGATTGTCCAGAACCACACCCGCGGCTTCCAGTGTTGCCATCTCAGCCAGCAACGACTGGGGGTTGACCACACAACCGGTGCCGATGATATTGCAGGTGGCCGGGTTGAAGATGCCGCTGGGGATCAGGTGCAGTGCGTGCTTGCCATATTGGTTGATGACCGTATGGCCGGCGTTGTCACCGCCCTGAAAACGGATGACCAGATCGGCCTGCTGGGCCAGATAGTCTATAATGCGTCCTTTGCCTTCATCGCCCCACTGGGCGCCCACAATTGCGGTGACGGACATGGAGGGGATTCCCTTTCTGCGGATGAGATAGCGGGAATGGGGATCAGGGATTGGAGACTGGGGATTGGACGCACGCGCCCAGTCCCCGATCCCCATTCTCCAGTCTCCAATCCCCTACTTTGTCGGCCGAATCTGGTAGTTCGGCGCTTCTTTGGTGATGACGATGCTGTGGGGGTGGCTCTCCTGGTAGCCGGCCGGGCTGATGCGCACGAACTGGGCTTTGTGCCAGAGTTCCTCGATGTTGGCCGCACCCACATAGCCCATACCGGAACGCAGCCCACCCATCAGTTGATAGGTGAAATCTTTGAGCAGCCCTTTGTAGGGCACCTGCCCCTCAATCCCTTCAGGCACAGTTTTGCCGCCGATGTCCGGGGAAGCGCCGTTGTTCTGCTCCGACTGGTAGCGGTCGTTGGCCCGCCCTTTCATCGCGCCCAGGCTGCCCATCCCCCGGTACTCCTTGAACGAGCGCCCCTCGCGGTTGACGATATCGCCCGGCGATTCGTGCAGACCGGCGAGCAGGCTGCCCAGCATCACCGCGGTCGCGCCCGCGGCCAGGGCTTTGGTGATGTCGCCGCTGTAGCGGATGCCACCGTCGGCGATGACAGGTATGCCCAAGTAGTGACCCGCCTCGGCGCATTCGGCGATGGCGCTCAGTTGGGGCATGCCCGCGCCGGAGATGATGCGGGTGGTGCAGATGGAGCCAGCGCCCACGCCCACCTTCACGACGTTCGCCCCGGCCTCCACCAGCGCGGCCACAGCATCGGCGGTGACGACATTGCCGGCCAGGATCGGCAGGTTGGGAAATTCGGCGCGCAGAGTGCGCAGGGTGTCTATGACGCCTTTGCTGTAGCCGTGCGCGGTGTCAATGGCGACCGCATCCGCGCCGGCGTTGACCAGCGCGCGCGCCCGCTCCAGCCCCTTCTCGCCCACGCCAATCGCGCCGGCCACCAGCAGCCGCCCCCGCTCGTCTTTGGCCGAATGGGGGTAGTCCTGGCGTTTGAGGATGTCTTTGTAGGTGATCAGCCCCTTCAGATGGCCGCTCTCGTCCACCAGCGGCAGTTTTTCGATGCGGTAGCGGTGCAAAATCTCTTTGGCCTCTTCCAGCGTCGTGCCCAGCTTGGCGGTGATCAGCCCCTCGGCCACCATATACTCCGAGATGGGCCTACTGTAGTTTGTGGCAAAACGCACGTCGCGGTTGGTGAGGATGCCCACCAGCCGGTTCTCCTCGTCAATGATGGGCACGCCGCTGATGCGGTAGCGGCTCATCACATTTTCCGCGTCGTGCAGGCTGTTGTGCGGGCGCAGAGTAATCGGGTCCACAATCATCCCGCTCTCGCTGCGCTTCACTTTATCCACCTCTTCGGCCTGCTGCTCCGGCGACAGGTTGCGGTGGATGATGCCCAGACCGCCCTGCCGGGCCAGGGCAATCGCCAGTTCGGCCTCGGTCACGGTGTCCATCGCCGCGCTGACGACGGGGATATTCAGCTTCAATGTGGGGTGCAATTGGATGCTGACGTCCACCTCGGCGGGCAGCACCTCGGTGTAGCCGGGCACGAGCAGTACATCGTCGAAGGTCATGGCTTCGCGGGCAAAGAGCTGCTCCAAACGGGAGGGCGCCGGCGCGACCGCGGCGGATTTGCGCGCCGCGCCATTGCGGGCAGTCAGCGCAGCAGTTGTAGTGGCGGAAAGGGTCATCGCTGGTTTCTCCTCATCATTGGTAGGGGCGTCTGCTTGCTGCGCCCGTCGTCCGATTGGATATTTTACCACCGGCGCGGTAAGGAGAGAAAAACGCGTTCCCACGCTCCGGCGCGGGAACGCACGCGGACGCAGAGCGTCCCCAACCCGTCGCTCTGCCTTTGTCCGATCGCACTTTGCGTGTGCCGAACCGGTAGTTCTAACGAGGAAACAGGCCAGCATGGACCTATGAGGAGAGGCCCTGCATCAATCCAGGTAGGGATGGGGATTCGCCTCGACCTCAGCCAGAAGAGCATCCACATAGGCTCGAATGGAGAATTGGCGGCACGGTGCAGCAGCAAGCATGCCGCGCGTCAATCTCCCTGTCTGATCCCAGAACGCGCCAAGCGCGGGTCGGTTCAGTCGCGGGAACGCTGACGTCGGCTCCTGAGCACGCAATTTGTGCCAGTAGAGTACTTCGACGAAATGGCAGTATGTGGATGTGGTGTAGTCTACACCGAGCATCAGCAGTTTGGCATCGCGCTGATAGGCTTTGACCATCGGTGAGTGCAGCCCGTATGTCTTGCCCCAGGGTGCGCAGTCCCAGGGTGATTCGTACCCTTCTTGACGAAGATGGTCTGCCACAAATGGCTGCGCCCCTTTGCCACGCGCGGCGACGGAGTGGGAGTAGTGATCCGAGCGATAGGTGTGAGGCAGTCGCCGAAAGTACTCTGTAATCCAACCAACGGTGGAGGGCGTGGTCTGCGGGTCCCACGTTTCTGCTCGCCTTGCCCTCTCGACCAGATTAAACGAGGGCATCAGCAGGAGTCCCTCTGGGCCGAGGCCCGTCTCCAGGGCACGAATCACAGTTTCAACGCCACCCGCGACAGGACCGAGGGCTTTGAAAGACGAGTGGACAAAGAGAGTATCGCCAGCGGCAATGCCCAGATTTTTCAGGCCCTGCACCAGGTCGTCATGTGTAACCATTGGCTTGTACCGGCAAGTGGGTGGATCGTGTAGAGCATTTTCACTCAGTTTATCATATAAGTCAAGTCAGGCATGGTTCAATCGGATGAGCGGCAGCGAGCTGCGGGAAATTGACCCTGTTTTTGGGGAGGCTGGGACAAAAAAGCGATTTGACAAGCGCAAATAAGTAATATACAATCCAACTATAGGACAATCGGATCGATTTTTCGAGAAAAATGCCATCAACCGCCGCCGCCCTCCTGCAATATCTGGGAAAGTAGACCATGCCCCTCCGTATCAATTCAATCCGGAAAATTTTTAACGACGGCAACCACAATGCTTTCACCGATCTTTGCCGTTTTCAAGATCGCTACTATCTGACATTTCGCAGTTGCCCCGATGGCCACATGATATTTGCCACATCGAAAATCCTGGTCATGGCCAGCCACGATGGTCAGGATTGGGAAGAGGTCCACGCCTTCAGTGTACCCAAGCGGGATGTCCGCGACCCCCACTTTCTCATCTTCCAGGGAAAACTTATGGTCTACTCCAGCACCTGGTGGGTGGACACGACGGAGGCCAAGGAGCTGGATGTAAATGATCATCTAGGCTTCTGTGCCTGGAGCGAAGACGGCAACACATGGCACGGCCCGCGTATGTTGGACGGCACCCACGGCTACTACATCTGGCGGGCCGCCACCCACGACGGTATAGCTTATTTGAACGGGCGACGTATCCGGGATTTTGAAGTGGTTCCCGGCCGGGCCGAGCCGGCTGAATATATGGAATCCTGGCTGCTGCACAGCCCGGACGGCTTTACCTGGGCACCCTTGGGTCTGATTCAACCCTCGCTCGGGGACGAGACGGCTCTGCTCTTTGAAGAGGACGGCAGCCTATTGGCAGTGGCCCGTACAGCCGGTCGCCCGGCCCAACTCTGTCGGGCACAGCCGCCGTATACGGAATGGAGCCGCGCCGATCTCGATTCACTGCTGGGCGGACCTTTGCTGGCCAAATGGGGTGACCGGTATCTGGTCGGTGGTCGCAAGCGGAACGGCAATGCCCCGGCAGTCACGGCCCTCTACGAACTGATCGATGACCGTTTGCAGGAGATCGCGGAATTGCCCAGCGGCGGCGACAATTCGTATCCCGGCTTTGTGGCGCTATCAGCCACGGAGGGCCTCCTCTCCTACTATTCCAGCCACGAAGGCAGTGGCACGGGGCTGGCACCTTCCGCCATCTACCTGGCTAGACTCTCGCTGGACGAAGTATAGATTCCATTGCCCGTATGACGTTTGGCTGTCGGTGGGTGTGGTCTACCCTGGCGTCGGCATGACATCCCCCGCTTTAGGAGCATATTGAATGCTACCGTTTATTCTACGCCGCATATTGCTGATGATTCCCACCCTGGCGGTGATCAGCCTGGCCTCTTTTGCCCTCATCGAAGCCCCGCCGGGCGATTATATGGACGCCTATGTGGAGCGGCTGACCTCTCAGATGGGGGCTGTAGACCCATCCGAGATCGAGGCCCTGCGCGAACGTTATGGGCTGGACCAGCCCTGGTACGTGCGTTACTGGCGCTGGATCAGCGGCGTGATGCAGGGCGATCTGGGGCGTTCCATGCAGTGGAACCAGCCGGTGAGCGCTCTGGTCGCCAGCCGGCTGCCCTGGTCTCTGGCAGTCTCAATCTCATCCCTCCTGCTTGTCTACATCATCAGTATTCCGATTGGTATTTACTCAGCCAGCCGTCAATACTCGCCGGGTGATTATACGGCTACCTTTGTTGGCTTCCTGGGATTGGCGACACCCGACTTTCTGCTTGCCCTCATTTTTCTGTGGCTCTACTTCCTGTGGACTGGCAATGTGGCTGTCGGTCTTTTCTCTGACGAATATATGACAGCGCCCTGGAGTTTCGCCAAATTTCTTGACCTGTTGAGCCATATCTGGTTACCTGCATTGATTGTAGGAACTTCCGGCACAGCCGGTCTGATCAGGGTTATGCGGGCCAATCTCTTGGACGAACTCCAGAAGCCCTATGTGATGGTGGCCCACGCCAAAGGACTCAAGGAAGGCCGGGTATTGGTCAAGTACCCCCTGCGCATCGCGTTGAACCCGGTGGCCAGCACCATCGGCTGGACCCTGCCTGCCCTGGTCAACGGCGAACTGCTGGTCTCGATGGTGCTGGGGCTGCCCACGCTGGCGCCCCTCTTTGTAAGTGCGTTGCGCAGCCAGGATATGTTTCTGGCGGGCAGTGTGGTCTTCATTTTGAGCATTCTGACACTGATCGGAACCCTCATTTCGGACATTGTGCTGGCTTGGCTGGATCCCCGCATTCGGGAGGCGATATGAGCGTATTGAATCCAAGCCCTGAGAATTCCCACCTGGAAAGTGCCCCTATCAAAGACGAGAAGCTGATGGTTGCCTCCCAGTGGCAGCTCATCCGCTGGAAGTTTGCCCGCCATCAGATAGCGGTACTTTCCCTCATTGTGCTGATTATCTTCTATCTGTCGGCTATTTTTGCCGAATTTGTCGCACCCTATAGTGCAGGCCGCTACGACGCAGACCTGACCCTGGCCCCGCCCCAATCGCTCCGCTTTTTCGACAAGGGACGTTTCCACTGGCGACCTTTTGTCTATGGGGTGTCGGCTGAATATGACATGAACACCTTCAAAACGACCTATACAGTGGACGAAAGCCTGAAATATCCAGTCCACTTCTTTGTTCAAGGCGACCCGTACAAGCTATGGGGTCTCTTCGAGAGCGACCGCCATCTCTTCGGCGTGGAGGAAGGCACTGTTTTTCTGTTCGGCTCCGACAATATGGGGCGGGATGTACTTTCCCGAATCATCTATGGCGGGCGTGTCTCCCTCTCCATCGGGCTGCTGGGGATCGCTATCAGTTCGCTGATCGGTATCTTTGTGGGCGGTATCTCAGGCTACTATGGTGGGGCCACAGATGTGATTATCCAGCGCATCATCGAGTTCATCCGCTCCATCCCTACTTTGCCTCTATGGATGGCCTTGAGCGTGGCCCTTCCCCCCACCTGGACAATTCTTCAGGTCTATTTCGGGATTGTGATGATTCTTTCCCTGGTGGGTTGGACTGGTATGGCCCGGGTTGTACGGGGCAAGTTTATGTCCCTGCGCGAAGAAGATTTCGTGATGGCGGCCCAACTCAACGGCTCTACAGAAATCCGCACCATTTTCAAACATATGCTCCCCTCCTTCTACAGCCACGTGATCGCCTCGCTCACCCTGAGTGTGCCGGGGATGATTTTGGGCGAGACGGCGCTCAGTTTTCTGGGGCTGGGCCTACAGGAGCCAGCGGTGAGCTGGGGGGTACTTCTGCGGGATGCCCAGTTTATTCGGGTGTTAGCCTCATCGCCCTGGCTTCTGCTGCCCGGTGGCTTCGTGGTAGTGGCCATTCTCTGCTTCAATTTCGTGGGCGACGGTCTGCGCGATGCTGCCGATCCCTACGCCTCCATTTAGACAAGGAACTCCATGGCTACCAATCTTCAACAGGGCAAGTCTCGCTCCCCCCAATCGGAACATTCCGAGGGTGGGCGCGGCCAGCTACTGATGACTGAGGATGTCCTACTCAGCGTACGCAATCTATCCACCCATTTCTTTTCTCGGGAAGGTGTCCTGCGCGCCGTGGATGGGGTCAGCTTCGATGTTAAGAAGGGAGAAATACTGGGCATTGCAGGCGAAAGCGGCTGCGGCAAGAGCGTTATGGCCCAATCGATCCTGCGCATCGTGCCCAGCCACGGTCGAATTGTCGATGGCGAAATTCTGCTCCAGCACGACAGCGGTGTTGTGGATCTGGCCCAACTGGACGGGCGGGGTGATCTGATTCGCAGCATTCGGGGGGCCGTAGTTTCCATGGTCTTCCAGGAGCCGATGACCTCATTCAGTATGGCCTATACCATCGGCAACCAGATCATAGAGGTGATCCGGCTGCACCAGGAGGTAGACGAAAAGGAGGCTCGGATCAGGGCCATCGACATCTTGCGGCGGGTGGGTATGCCCAAGCCGGAAGAGAATATCGACGCCTACCCCTTTGCCCTGAGCGGCGGGATGCGCCAGCGGGCGATGATCGCCATGGCTCTCTCCTGTCACCCTAGTCTATTGATTGCCGACGAGCCGACCACTGCCGTTGATGTGACTATCCAGGCCCAGATTTTGGAGCTAATGAAGAGTCTGCAACACGAGATGCACATGGCCCTGGTTGTGATCACCCACGATATGGCGGTGATTTCCGAACTCTGTGACCGGGTCATGATTATGTATTTGGGCAAAGATGTGGAGAATGCACCGGCCCGGGAACTCTTCAGCAACCCCAAGCATCCCTACACCATCGGTCTTCTGCATTCGGTACCCCAGTTGGGCGGGGGCAAATCGCAGAAGATTGAGGCCATCACCGGTATGGTGCCCAGCCCGTACAACCGGCCCACCGGCTGCCCCTTTCATCCCCGCTGCCCGGAGTTCATGCCCGGCGTCTGTGACAAGAGTGAGCCGCCACAGGTCATAGTCGGGCCGAATCACTCGGTCCGCTGCCACCTTTACATTTGAGAGACAGAATGCAGATGGCTGAACCAGATTATGTAGTAGAAGTGGAGAATCTCCAGAAATACTTCCCGGTCACCCGGGGTTTTCTGCGGCGGGTGGTGGGGCAGGTCAAAGCCGTAGACGGGGTCAGCTTTGCTGTGCGCCGGGGCGAGACCCTGGCCCTGGTGGGTGAGAGCGGCTGCGGCAAGACCACCACCGGGCGCTGCGTCATGCGGGCCATCGAACCGACCGGTGGGCGTACCATCTACCGGGTCAGCCCGGATGCGCAGCCTGTGGACATCAACGCGTTGAACACGGAGGAGCTCCGTCAATTTCAGCGCCACGCGGGTATGATCTTCCAGGATCCCTATTCGTCCCTGAATCCCCGCCTCACCATTTTGGAGATCGTGGGGGAGCCCTTTATCACTCGCAAAATTGTGCGCACCCGGCGGGAGTTGGAGGAGCGGGTGGCGGAGCTTCTGAGCAGCGTCCGTTTGGACCCCTCCTATATGCGCCGCTACCCTCATGCGTTTAGCGGCGGTCAGCGCCAGCGCATCGCCATTGCCCGTGCCCTGGCCCTGCGTCCGGCTTTTATCGTGGCCGATGAACCGGTTTCGGCATTGGATGTGTCGGTCCAGGCCCAGATTCTGCGCCTGCTCAAAGAGCTACAGGACGAGCTGCATCTCACCTATCTCTTTGTAGCCCACAACCTGGCCGTGGTGGAATATATCAGCGACCGGGTAGCTGTGATGTATGTGGGCAAGATCGTCGAGTTGGGCCAGACCGAAGAGATATTCGCCAATCCCAAACACCCTTACACCGAAGCATTGCTGTCGGCCGTGCCCACTATCTCGGAAGAGGCGGTCAAGAAGCAGCGAATCGTCCTGGAAGGGGATGTGGCTGATTCCATGAACGTGCCGAATGGCTGTGCTTTCCATCCCCGCTGCCAATATGCCAAGGATATCTGTCGCAACGAAACGCCACCCCTGGTCAACGTGGCCGCGAATGGTGCTGCTCCCCATTTTTCCCTGTGCCACTTTGCCGAATCACTTTCGCTCGCAGGCGTTACGAACCCAGCCGTGGCCGGTATACCGGTCCCCTAGCAAACCGAGAAAGGAGAAAGCCAACCCAGCTACTTCGCGTGCGATTCCAGCCCAGATTGAAGTATTTCGCGTATCTCGCGAATACAACCATCCCGGTTGTATGCCCACCAACAGAATGACCAAAGGAGAAAAGGAATGTCATCCAGACGCAAACATCTGACTCTGCTCAATCTTTTGCTAGTACTGGTCTTGCTGCTCAGTGCTTGTGGCGCGCCGATTGCACCGGCTGCATCTGAACAGCCGGCCGCCGCGGCGGAACAGGCTGCACCAGCCGAAGCCGCACCGACGCAGCCAGCCGCCGCCGAAGCACCCTCCACAGCCGATACGATGGCTGGCCCTGTCCTGATGGACAAACCGGCGGATGCAGGCGAGCGCCCTGTGACCATGCATGTCTTCAACAGCCCGGCAGATGCGGGCGGCGTTGCCGAGTACCACGAAGCTCCGGAAATGGCCGCATTGGTTGCCAGCGGCGAATTGCCGCCGTTGGAAGAGCGCCTGCCCGTCGAACCTGTAGTGGTGCAGCCCGATGAAGCCATCGGCAAGTACGGCGGGACTCTCGTGGTGAACATTGACGGAACGCGTCCCGTCTCTTCAGACGTCAATTACTTCCTAATCGAACCGCTGACCGTACACAGTCCACAGGAAGAGATCATCCCCAATGTGGCCAGCGGCTGGGAATGGAACGACGACTACACCCAATTGACGCTGATGCTACGCCAGGGCATCAAATGGAGTGACGGCACTCCCTTCACAGCAGATGACATCATGTTCTGGTGGAACGACTTCGTACTAAACGAAGAACTCACACCTACACCTCATGCGCTGCTGAAACGAGACGGGGTTGTGGCTGAGCTTGTCAAGACCGACGATTTCACCGTGCAGTTTTCCTTCGCCAAGCCATACGCTCTGTTTACCATCTATCTGGGTAGCTGGGGTTTCCCCCGTACAGACCCCACAACCATGCCCATGCACTACCTGAAGCAGTTCCACCCCAACTATGCAGAGATGGCCACCATCGAAGCCGCCATGAAGGAAGATGGCTTTGACACGTGGGTGGACCTCTTCAACTTCAAACGCGGCGCCGAAAACCCGGACAACCCAAGTCTGGCAGCCTGGATTTTAAATGAACGACCGCCCCAGGAGGTGCAGACCTATCGCCGCAATCCCTACTATTGGAAAGTGGACACGGAGGGCAATCAGCTACCCTACATCAGTGAAATCCGCACCAATCGTATCGCCGACACAGAGGCAACTCTGCTCAAGACCATCGCTGGCGAGTTGGACTATGTAGGCATCGGCTGGGTGGGTGGCCCTGCCAATCTGGCGCTTCTCACAGAGAACAAGGAGGCGGCTGATTACCGCTTCGCCTATGCCAATTGGATGCCCAACGCTTACGGCAATATCATGTTCAACTATACCAGCGGTGACGAGACCAAGCGGGAACTCTACAATAAGAAGGAGTTTCGCCAGGCTCTCTCCGTGGCTATCAACCGGGAAGAGATCGTCAAGTTGCAGTACAAGGGTGGCGTCTTCCCCTCCCAGATTGCACCAGCCCGGGGCGCGCCCTATCACGGCGAGTCGGAGCTTTTCCAGTCCTGGGCACAGTACGATCCGGAGCTGTCCAACAAGATGCTGGATGAACTTGGGCTAACCGAGCGGGATGCAGAAGGTTTCCGTATGGCCCCCAACGGAGAGAAGCTGCTGCTGATCATCTCGGCTACCACTTCCTGGCCGCCAGAAACGCCAGTGCTGATGGAACTGGTGCGAGGTTACTGGGGATCTGTGGGCATCAACGCTACAGTCGCCCCGGAAGATGGCGCCCTGTGGGGCACCCGTCATAACAACGGCGAACATGACGTCGCCGCCCGTGGCGGTCACTTCGGCGGCGGTCCTGTTCATCCCACCTTGAACGCCAATACCTTTGCCCTGAGCGGTTGGCAGTGGTCGCCGGAATGGGCAAAGTGGCTGGACACCAACGGCGAGGAGGGTTCAGAACCGCCCGACGAGGTCAAGCAGCTACGCGTGCTCCGGGATCAGATTCTGGGTGAAGCCGATGCTGAAGTCCGCAATACCTTGATGCAGCAGGTCTTTGAGATTCACATGGACAATTTGTGGTCCATCGGCCTGGTGGTGGACGACCCCCGCTTCGGCCAACTCAAGATCGTCAAGAACCGGGTGCGCAACGTGCCTACCTCGTCCATCTCGGGCGAGTGGTATCCGATGGTTCCCGCATCCTGGTTTATCAACGAGTAAAGCTGTTCAAGTGATGGTTCCCGACCAGATCACTGACCGATCGTAGACAGAGGGATAGGCAGCGGGGTCGATTTCTAACCCCGCTGTCTATTTCATTATTGAAAAGGGAACGCAAACGATGAAGC
>CAMDEX010000020.1 GCA_945897075.1 Litorilinea aerophila | reverse complement strand
GCATTTCCAGTGTGGCTTCGTAGTCGACATCTATGAATTTGCGGGCCATTCTTTTTTCTCCCTTTCGCATCTCTGCAATCGATTCACTCTGGCTTTCTATTCTATTCACTTTGTTCGTTTTTGCATACCTTTCTCCGACAAACTGCTAGGGAAGGAATGAAAAAGCACCGACACGGAATTCTGTGTCGATGCTTTTTCATTGACATCCTCTCTTTTGCCGTCAACCGGTACTACTGGCTCAACAGTGTATACCCCGCGGCCTGCCAGGCGTTGAAGCCGCCGTCCAGTTCATAGACTTGGGTGTAGCCTGCTGCGGTTAATTTCACCGCGGCCTGGGTACTCATATTGCCGCTGCGACAATAGAGTACGATGACTGCGTTCTTGTCGGGTAGCTGCCCCAACTCGGCTGTGATCTGATCGAAAGGGAGGAAGAGATCGGTCTTGGGCAGCTCGCCATCGTAGGGGATGTGTACATTGACGAGGGTGAAATTCTTGTTCTCTTCCAGAAGCGGGGCCAATTGCTCGACCGTAATGTCCACATAGCCGTCGCTGTTCTTGGGCGTGTCGGGTAGAGTTAGCTGGGACGCTTCCGTTGTGCCCAGCGGGGCAAGGGCTTGTGGCGCGCTGCTACAGGCGGCCAGAATGAAGAGGGCCAGGGCGAAAATTGTTATATTGCCAGTCAAGCGTTTCATGTCTGTTTCCTTTCTTATATGGATGTTCGGTAGTTGGCGCGAATGTAGAGACACGGTAGGCCGTGTCTCTACACTCGCCATAGGCGATGATAGCGTCTCTCTACTCAGGCAGGAACCGGGACGGAGAGAGCCGCTAGTACTCGGCGCAGACGGCCGTCGGCCTCCTCTGCGATGGGCTGCAAAGCGGGGTTGCCCACAACGCCCAACATCTGTAAGGGATCAACAATGCTGACCGTACTCGTACCGTCGCCGTTGTCATAGATGATCACATTGCAGGGCAAAAGCAGCCCTAATTCCGGCTCGGCCTGCAAGCCCCGGTAGGCCAGCTTCGGGTTGCAGGCACCCAGAATGATATAAGGTTTTACCACCACATCCAACTTCTTCTTCATTGTCGCTTGCACATCGATTTCGGTCAACACGCCGAAACCTTCTGTCTTGAGAGCGTCTGTTACCAGAGGGATGGCCTGGGCATACGCCACAGGGAGGGTTGTACGAAATCCATATTCAATGCTCATTTTCTCGGCATTCTCCATTGCAAACGATTGTTCAATCACACGACGATTCTACAAAACGGTGCGCCCCCGTACCAGCGACGAATCGACGGGGACACACCGGGTATTTTGGCCTGATTGACAGGTCAGCGATGCAGGGTTTCGCTCATTTCCTTGAACTCAGTTTGGGTGATCTCGCCCTTTGCATAGCGTTCCCGCAGAATTTCTTCAGGCGTCTTCTCCCCATTGCGCGGGTAGAAGTCATTGTCCCGACTGCGGCTGACCGACGTCCCATTGTTGAAGAGCCACGCGCCGCCCAGCACGAGTAAAATCACCGGCAAAAGCCAGCCGAGTAGCATACCACCGCCAAACATCATTTTGGGTTCCTCCTTGATAATCTTGCTTACGATTGCAAGTCTTTGCGAATCGTCTCGAATTCCTCACGGGTGATCTCGCCTTTGGCGTAGCGTGTTTTGAGCATCTCCAGGGCATCGGGGGTTGCCCTCCGCTCGGGCAGTTCGCCCGAACGGCCCTGGTTGCCGCCGCCAGACAGTCCGCGCACAGCGAACACAATCAGCGCAATCAGCCCGCCCCAGAAAACAACCATCATCAGTCCGCCAAAGAACATCCAGCCCCAGCCGAAATCCCATCCCATCATTTCGATCTCCTTTTTCTCTTTGGTATTGGCAATCACTGATTTGCCGTCAGGCATCTCAAGTATGAGGATACATCTACCAGTAATATGCCAGCGGATTGTGAAGGAATGATGAATAGTTTAGGTGCGATTCGTGTGGATTGGCTCTTGCCCCAAGGACAAATCAGCAGAGTCCAGGACGGGCACAACCTGCGCCACCAATCCCTGAATGCCGATGATGCGCACTCTGCGATTGGGGAAAGCAGGCCTGGCTGTCCACCATTCCCCTTTCCAATGGATGGAGCCGTCGGCCTCAGTCATCACAATCTGCCCCACCAGCGTCTCAGCGTCTGTCGTAATCGGGGCGCGCATAGCCTCCACAATCTTGACGTAGAGGAGCAGGGAGAACGCAACGACGACGAGGTAGAGCAGCACTGCCGTGGAAAAGGGCAGGATGAAAAAGAGCCCAAGACCGATCAGCGGCATAGCCAGTAAAAGATGACACCACATAGGCTCTCCTTTTCACGCGCAGATGGGGATCAATCTTTCCCACTCTTGCTCTATCCTAACCCGCAATTGTGAAGAGAATATGAATTGGATATGCGATGATTGTAGGGAGGCGTCAGGCGTAGCCACACAATGCGCCTATCTCCTCTTCACATTTGCTTCACAATTCTGTGCCATACTCAAGGCAAACAGGGGTTCGAACCCTGTCTATGAAGCACTCAATTCAGTCACCCACACCAGGAGAATCGAATGTTCAAACGAAAGCCAGTCGTGTACGCATTGATGGTTGCCGCGCTGCTGATCACAGCCGTGATCGGCAGCAACTCTTTCAGCGCCCAGGCGCAGACCACGCCCGCGGCGACTCCCCTCCCCCAAGAAGAGCCAGCGGCCCAGACCGATCCATCCCCCATGATGGACGCTATGCAGACAATGCTTGACCAGATGGAGGCGATGATGGCAGCCGCACCCGACGACGCCGCGCGCCAACAGATGGCACCCGCCATGATGAATATGCTCAACGGCATGATGGGCCTCAACCAAACGATGATGGAGCAGATGAAATCCATGCCCGATGCAGATCGTCAGGCCATGACGGGCGCAATGATGGAAAGCATGACCCGTATGACAGGGATGATGGGGCAAATGCAGCCGATGATGGGTGGAAGCAGACCCATGACCGGCATGATGCCTATGACCGGCACCCACGCTATGGGAGCGATGGGTGGCGATATGCTGATGGACTCAATGATGGGCATGATGGGTCAAATGATGTCCATGATGAAGATGATGACGATGATGGAGATGATGTGTCAGATGCACGGCATGATGGGCAGCGGCATGATGGATCAGATGCCGGGCATGATGGGCGAAAGCGCCGCCATGAGCGGTACGATGCCCATGACAGACACAATGCCCATGAGCGGTACCCAATCAATGGGAGCGATGGGCGCTGAGATGCCGATGGACTCAATGATGGGCATGATGGGCCAAATGATGCCGATGATGAAGATGATGTGCCAGATGCACGACATGATGGGCCACGACATGATGGATCAGATGCCGGGCATGATGGGCGAAAGCGCCGCCATGAGCGGTACGATGCCCATGACAGACACAATGCCCATGAGCGGCACCCAATCAATGGGAGCGATGGGCGGCGGGATGCAGATGGACCCGATGATGGGTATGATGGGTATGATGGGCCAGATGATGCAGATGATGGAAAAAATGCACGGGATGATGGGCGAGGAGATGATGGGGGGAAGCAGCCCCATCTCCGGCACAATGCCCATGACCGGTAGCCAATCGATGAAGCCGATGGGCGGCGGGATGCAGATGGACCCGATGATGGGTATGATGGGCCAGATGATGCAGATGATGTGTCGAATGCATGGAATGATGGGAGAAGGAATGATGGGAGGCGCAGGCATGGGCCAGATGGGTTCTTCCTCCTCTATGACCGGCACAGCCCCCAGCCAAACTCCTCCCTCTGCCGGGGCCGAGACAACCGTTACGGGTGAAGCAGCACCCCAGAGCATTGAGGGCGGCGGCGTGACCGTCAAAGTCACACCGCTTACGCTGACCGATGCGACAGCGACCAGCCTGGATTTTGAAGTTGTGCTCGATACCCATTCTGGGGAACTGAACTACGACCTGGCTGAATTGGCGCTCCTGCGCGACAACCTGGGCAACGAATATCAGCCAGCCGCATGGACGCCAGGCGAAAATACCGGCCATCACGTCAGCGGCCTGCTCAGTTTTGCCGGCCGGGCCAAGATTCTACAGACCGGCGTTACCGCGCTGGAACTGGATGTAACCGAGATCGCCGCTGTACCCAGCCGCATCTTCTCGTGGGGCGTGGGCGAGTAGGTGGTCGAATAGCAGGCAACCTGTCTGCTCCAGGCAGAAAGCAACATCAAAGGGGCAGCTCAAGGATCCTTGAGCTGCCCCTTTTCGGATCGTAGATAGGCAACCCACAGAAACTGGGCAGGAGAATTCAAATGACCAACCAGACCGCTCCCTATATTCCAGCCCTGCGCTTTGATTGGCTCACGCCGCTCTACGATCCGGTTTTGAAGTGGGGTATGCAGGAAGATCGTTTCAAACAACAACTCATCGCCCAGGCTGCGATTGACCCGCACATGCGGGTACTCGACCTGGGTTGCGGTACGGGTACGCTGACTCTACTCTTGGCCCAGACCCATCCCCAGGCCAGGCTGCACGGGCTGGACGGCGATTCGGCGGTGCTGGATATCGCTGTCGCCAAAGCCAGAGGCAGCGGAGTCGAGATCACCTGGACGCAAGGGCTTTCGTTTTCCCTTCCCTACCTGGACAACACATTCCAGCGGGTGACGGCCAGCCTGATGCTGCATCACCTGAACCGGGAACAGAAACGGCGCACTTTGCGCGAGGTGTGGCGGGTACTCTCTCCCGGCGGCGAGCTGCACATCGTGGACTTTGGCCCGCCGCATACCCCACTCACCTTCTGGGTGAGCCGGATCACGCGCCATCTGGAAGAGACCGCCGACAATCTGGACGGTCTGCTGCCAGCTTTCCTGGCCGAGAGCGGCTTTGCCGAAACCGCTGAAACAGACCATCTGACCACCTTCGTCGGCCCGCTTTCTCTCTACCGGGCTGTGAAAGCGGACAGAGCGGGTTGAAAAGGATTTTCTCCTGCTTCAACCCGCCAAAATGCCTGTGTGCCCTACGTCAGTATACCCCTCCCCCTGGGGGTGGGATGTGGTATACTGTGACAATCGGTTTGTATCAGAGGAAACGCCCGCGGAGGAAAAATGTCTGAACATCAGCACCACGACAGCGCATCCCACACTTCTCACACTGCCAGCAGCCACGCCGAACTGGAACTGGAGATCACCAGCTACTTGATGGCGTCGGACTGCCCGCATATCGAAGAGCATGTGACCGCCACGCCCGGCGTCCACAGCGTCAGCCTCAACCGCACTTCCGGCATACTTCTGGTGGGCTACGATCCCGGCCAGATAACGCCGGATGCGATTCGAGAGGCGGTGAAGCATTGCGGCTTTTTATGCCAGGAGGGCGGGCCGGTGCATAGCGCCAGCCACGCCGGGCACGACAAGCAGGCAAAGCAGACAGGCCACGATCAACACGCCGGCCATGCGATGCAGGATAAAGACGCCGGCCATGACGAACACGCGGGTCACGGCGCGCACAGCGCGGCGACTATGCGCAATCTCTTCTTGGCTACCCTCGTCCTGACCCTCATCGAACTGGCCTACTCCCCTCTGGCCACTCGGCTCTTTGGCCTCACACTGCCATCGCCCTTTGGCCTGCGCAACGAACTCTTCCAGTTTCTTGTCACCACCCCTGTTGTCTTCTGGGGTGGCTGGCCTTTCCTCTCCGTGGCGTGGACAGCCCTGCGCCGCTGGCAGGTGAATATGGCGACCCTCATCGCCACCGGCATTCTGACCGCTTACGTCTACAGCGTAGCAGCCACCTTCCTCTTTGCGGGCGAAGTCTTCTACGAAGCGGCGGCGATGCTCACCACCTTCAGCCTGCTGGGCCACTGGATGGAGATGGCCGCCCGCAACGCCACGGGCGAGGCCATTGCCTCTCTGCTCAAGCTGGCCCCGGCCACAGCCCGTGTCATCCGCGACGGGCAGGAGTCCGAAATGCCCGTGGAGGAGGTGCGGGTGGGCGATCTGATCGCGGTGCGCCCCGGTGAGAAAGTGCCCGTGGATGGCGTGGTCACCGAAGGCAGCAGCTACGTGGACGAGTCAATGATCACCGGCGAGCCTGTACCTGTGGAAAAGAAGGAGGGCGTCAAAGTGACCGGCGGCACGCTCAACACCACCGGCGCTTTCCGTTTTAAGACAGAACATGTGGGCGCGGACACAGCCCTGGCGCGCATCGTGCAGATGGTGCAGTCGGCCCAGAGCAGCAAAGCGCCCGCCCAGCGTCTGGCCGATGAGGTGGGCAAATATCTGGTCTTTGTCGCCCTCGGCTCCGGCGCGCTGGCCCTGACCATCTGGCTGCTCCTGGGCGCGGACCCGATTTTCGCCCTGACTGTGGCCGTGGCGACCGTCGTTATCGCCTGCCCGGATGCCCTGGCCCTGGCTACCCCCACCGCCATCACCGTAGGTATGGGGCTGGGGGCCAGCCACGGCGTGCTGATCAAAGACGCCACCTCGCTGGAAGGGGTGGCAACGCTGGATACGATTGTGATGGACAAGACCGGCACCCTGACCGAAGGCCATCCCTCTGTGACCGATCTGGTCGTCACCGGAGAGATGAGCGAAGAGGCGCTGCTGGCCGAGGCGGCCGCACTGGAAAGCGATTCTGAACACCCGCTGGCCCAAGCCATCGTGCGCAGCGCAAAAGAGCGGAGTCTGCCCGCCGTCGCGATGACCGGCTTCGAGTCGCTGCCGGGCCACGGCGCGTTCGCCCAGGTGGATGGACGGCGGCTGGCCATCGGCAACGCCAAGATGATGGCAAAAGAGGGCGCGGATGTGGCGTCCGTGCAGGCCGACGTGGAGCGGCTTTCCCACGAGGGCAAGACAGTGACGTATGTCTCCGCCGACGGCCAACTGGTCGGTCTGATCGCGCTGGCCGACAAGCCCAAAGCCACCGCGGCCGAGACTGTGGCCGCCCTGCACGCTATGGGGCTGGAAGTGGTGATGCTCACCGGCGATGCCCAGGCCACCGCCGAAGCCATCGCCCGCACGCTGGGTATTGATACGGTCATCGCCGAAGTGCTGCCCAGCCAAAAGGTGGACAAAGTGAAGGAATTGCAGGCCCAGGGTAAACGGGTGGCGATGGTGGGGGATGGGGTCAACGACGCGCCGGCCCTGGCCACGGCTGATGTGGGCATCGCCATCGGTGCCGGCACAGACGTAGCCATCGACACCGCCGATGTGGTGCTTATGCGCAGCGACCCCTATGACATTGTGAAGGCTCTCACCCTCTCGCACAAAGTGCGCAGCAAAATCGTGCAGAATCTCTTCTGGGCAGCCATCTACAACGTCATCGCCATCCCGATTGCCGGGGGGATTCTCTACAACAGCCTGGGCATTCTGCTGCGCCCGGAGTGGGCGGCATTGGCGATGGCGGCCAGCACGATCACCGTGACGCTCAACGCGCTGCTGCTGAAGCGGGCTGGTCTGCCGCAGGCCAAAGGGCAGATGGCGCAGAAGCAGGCGGCGAGTACAAATAGCTAATTTTGTCGACGGAAAAGTTGGTCAAGCCAGGGAAAGGCGAAGAAGGCGACGCCCCAGGCCGCCAGAAGACCGGTGAGCAGCCGCGCCCACCAGTTGAACGTGCCCAATTGATCCCCGGCGTAGAAAGCGGGAAAGGCGTTGCCCGTCAGCGCGGCCAGCCAGACGTTTGTGTCGCGAAAGCCGCCGTTGGAGACGCCAAAAATCAGGTCGCTGAGGATGTGGGTTGCGCCGTCCAGAGCAATTGGCAGCAGCGTCAGGACAAAGACGCGCCAGGGAAGCGGACGCAGACGCCAGCGCCTCAAAGCCGCGTAGAGCAGCCCGAAGATCGGCGTCATTGTGTAGAAACTGAGCATGCGGTCGCTCCAGGCCACCTTCCAGCCCATCGCCGCTGTGCCGTAGAAGAAGCGCAACTGCCAGGGATCGCTGGATGGGTAGACGCGATTGATCTCCTCCAGCGTGTAGGTCAGCTTCTCGCCAAAGAGAAACCAGCTGCGTTGGGGCAACTGGTGACAGAAGGGAGTGTAGATAGTGTAGATGAACGTGCCCGCGCCCGTCCAGCCGATAGCCATCAAGACCGGGGCCAGGAAGGGCAAACCGGTCACAACGAGCATCAGCGCCAGGAGCAAGAGCAGCCAATGGCGTCCGACGGACGCGGCGAAACTGTCCACAGCGACAGCCAGCCGGGGCCGGGTGTGACGCTCTGCTGGCTTGATGGGAGGATGCGCGATTGTGGATGTTCCAGTCTGTGGTCTATTCACATCGCCTGCTCGTTCGTTTGAAGAGGCAGGGACGGATCGCCCTCCCACGCCAACACCTGGGCCAGATAGCGGTGACGACCGTCGTCGCCGGCCGCGGCTACGGCTGCCGGCAATCTGTCCGGCTGTACGGTGGCGGGGTCGAAGACCTGGGCCAGCCCCCGTTCCAGCGTGACCCGTGCATCCAGTACGCCGTCGATCTGCAACAGGCTATCGCGCACGCGCAGCGCACAGTTGGGGCAGCCCATCCCCCACACCAGCAGAAAGATGGACGCGGCCGCGTCCATCTGCTCCGTTGTCACAGGCTTCTGGATCGTTTCCAGATGACAAGCACAATGGGGGGTGTGATTGTTCAGGAGTAAGTTCATCTCTTTCTCCTTCTTCCATCGGTATTCTATCGGCAGACGAATTCACAGTGTGAACCAATGATAGCGGAAGGCGGAGTGGAGCGGAAGGGCAGAGAGGCGGGAAAGGGGTAGGCGAAATGGCCTGGTAACGGGTTAGATGAGAGAGGAAATGGGAGAAGTTTCGTCGGTGATGGGTTGTTGCGCCGAGGCGGGCAGCCAGGCCGTCACCGTCGTACCCCGCCCTGCTTCGCTCTCCACCTGCAACCGCCCGCCGTGCAGTCCGGCCCGCTCGCGCATCCCCAACAGCCCGTAATGGCCCGTCTCGGCCAGGTGAAAGGGGTGGCTGGGGGTCTGGAAACCGATGCCGTCGTCCTCCACACGCAGGGTGATGCCCGTGGACTCGAAGACCAATTCCATGTGTACCCAAGAGGCGTGGGCGTGGGTTGCCACATTGCGCAGGGCCTCTTGCACAATGCGAAAACCGCTGATCTCCACTGTCGAGTCCAGCCGCCGTTGGGCTTCACCGCTGCATTCAAAGTCGCCGATCAGCCCGCTGCGTTCGCACACCTGGCGCATCAGCATCTCCAAAGCCGGTACAAAGCCCAGGTCTTCCAGATAGAGCGGGCGCAGGTCGTGAATCTGGCGGCGCAGATCGGCAATTGTACGGCTGATGAGCGGGCGCAGATCAGCCAGACGAAGGGCCGCGTCGGCTGGGTCGCTGACCACCCGCCGCTCGATCAGCTCGGCCTGCTGATTCAGGGCAATCAGCGCCTGCACAGTGTCGTCGTGCAACTCCCGGGCCACCCGCTTGCGCTCCTCTTCCTGGCCCAGAGTCATAGCCCCGATATAGCCCTGCAATTCCTGCTGGTGGCGGCGCAATTGGTCGGCCATGCCAGCCAGGGCCACCCGCAGGTCCTCGATCTCTTGCACACCGCCCACCGCTTCTTGGATGGCCTCAAAATCGCCCCACCCCACCCGCTTGGCCGCAACATCCAACTTTTGCAGGGGCTGCACGATATGGCGCAGACCGAAATAGGCCGAGAGCAGAGAGACAACGACCGCCATCGCCACCACCACAAAGAGTACATTCTCGAAGCGTAGAATGGGGGGAACCATCCCCTCCCACGACTCCTGGAAATCGAGTTGCCAGCCGGTCAAGGGAAGAGTAGCCTGGGACAAGACCACTTTGGGTCCCGTTCCTGGCTCACCATCGCCCAGTTGCAGAAGGAGCAGACCGTCGGCGCTTGTGAGAATCAGTGTAGAGTCAGGATGGAAGGCAAGGGGGGCAAGGGTTTCTGGCAGGGCGAGGGATGAGATGGGTGTTGCGATGATCAGCACCCGCTCTGAGGGGACACCGGGGATAGACGCGGCCAAAAGCAGGAGCGCGTCCGGGCCGCTGCCCTCTGTAGCCGCAACGACCGTACCGTCTATCGTTCTTTGGGCTAGCGGGCTAGCCACCTGCCCGCTGGCCCAATCCGAGCGGGCATTGCGGGTCAGCAGACGGCCTGTAGTGTCAAAGATAGCCGCGCTGACAGGCAGCAGAGGATCCATCTCCTCCAATGCCTGAGTCCACTGCCCAATCTGCTCACTGTACAAAACCGAATTGCTCGCGCTTTGCAGCAACAAATCGCGCTGGTCGTCCAGGCGCATGGCAACCAGCGCGGCCGCGGCCTGGACCAGATTGTCGGCCCGCTCTTGCAGCAGATGTTGCATGGCCTGTTCGTGGCTGCGCAGCTCGGTGAGGGAGAGGGCGAAGATTCCGATGGCGACGGGCAGCGCCACCCAGAGCAGAAGTTGGGCGCGCAAGCTGCGCAGGGAGAAGGGCAGACGGATCGTTTTCAGTAGCCGCATCAGGCTGCCCTCTTCATTCTTTGTCAGGTTTGGCTCTCTTCCAGCGTGATCAGCCCGCGCTGTAGACCGACAGTGACGGCTTCGGTGCGCGAGGCCACATGCAGTTTGCCAAAGACATTGGCCAGATGGCCCTGGACTGTGCGCCCGCTGATGTCCAGCATCTGGCCGATCTCCCGGTTGCTACGCCCTTTGGATACCCAACGCAGAACCTCCAGCTCGCGGTCGCTCAACGGCTCGATGGCGCGGTTGCCGGCCAGATTGGCGATGACTTTGGGGGCCACGTCGGGGTCAAGCACACTCTTGCCCGCGGCTACGCTCTTGACGGCCTGCAAGAGATCTCTGCTGCTGGCGGTTTTGAGTACGTAACCATCGGCCCCGGCGCGCAGCAGGGCAAAGATATACGGCTCGTCGTCATAGGCGGTCAGAATCAACACGCGCACCTGCGGGTAACGCGCTTTGATGCGCTCGGTCAATTCGATGCCGCTGAGACCGGGCATACGGATGTCCAGCACAGCCACATCGGGCTGTTGCTGGGCCAAGAGCGCCCAGGCTTGCTGGCCGTCGCCGGCCTCAGCCAGAATCCGAATCTCTGGATCCTCTTCCAAGAAGTCGCGAATGCCTTTGCGCACCACCGTGTGGTCGTCGGCCAGCAAGACGCCGATCACTTGTGTTTCCGTTTTGTCTGTCATGTCTGTTTCCGTCCATTGGCTATAGTTTTTCAGGTAAAAATTCTCACTGTAGGGGCGCTGCTTGCTGCGCCCGTCGCGTGTGTGCCGGGCGCAGCAAGCAAGCGCCCCTACAGAGAATTATCTGAACGACTATATTTAGGGCACCCAATTTGAGCGGATGACGACCTCTTGCTCTGGCTGTTGTGGATCGTTGGTCAGCACATGGACACGAAAGTCGTGCTGTCCGTCCATGCCTTCGTGCATCATAAATTGCAGCTTGACGGCTGTTTCCTCACCCGGCTGGAGTGTCGTCGCACCGACGACGGCGCGGGGTGGTCAGCAGCCCTCGACGACTTCTACGTCTGGTTCCCTCAGGAAGACCAGCGCCTGATCGCCCACGTTCTTGACCCGGAAGACCGTCTCGATTGTTGTGCCAAGTTTGACGTTGCCGTAATCGAATGTGGTCTGGTCAATGGCAGCGCTCGGTTGCCCAACCACTGCGGATGGCGAGGTCACGCTCGTCTGTCGCCCCTGTGCCAGCCAGATCACCAGGGCTATCACAGCCAATGCCGCCACGCCAAGCAGCGTAGGCAGCAGCCACTGGGGTCTGGCGGCTTTCTGTGCTTTGGGGGGTATGGCTACCGATTTGTGTTGATTGCTCATTATGCACTCCCTTTCATTGAATGTTGCAGCATTTCCCGCGCCAAGTCAAACCCCGTCGTCTACTGCATTTTTTCACTGGCTGTCATCGAACAAAAATGTGTGTAGGGTAGCGACGAGCGCCCACAACTCGTCTTCCCGGAAGATCGTGCCCCAGTTGGGCATACCCGTGCCTATACCGCCCCGGGCGATTTTGGCGTAGTAGAGCGCCGGGGATGCACCCGCGGCCGTCGTTGGGTCCGTGAGATTGGGCACGGCTACGGGCGCAAAACTGGCGGCGAAACCGTCCCCCGCGCCGCTCTCTCCGTGACAAGCAGCGCAGTTCTGGCTGTAGAGGGCAGCGCTCGTAGCCAATGCCTGGGGCGTCGTCTGGGTTTGCCAAAGATAGGCAACCACATCCCAGCGCTCCTGCTCGCTCAATTGGGCTGGAGCGGGCAAAGCAGACCCGCTTGCGCCACTGACATTTTGGTAGACCTGCTCTGGTGTGATCAGCGGCCAGCCGAGGACAGCCGCCGCTTCTGTCGGTGAAACATCCGGCCAGAGTCGCGCCCAGGCAGTTGCACCGGCGGCGGCATTGGGACGCTCTTTCGGCCACATAGCAGCCGGGTGGGGTGTGTCCAAATTCATTTGGGCCAGGGGGAGCTGATAGCGTTGCGCTTCCTGGGCATAGACCAGCGCCGCGTCAGGGTTGTTCGGGTCCGCCACCTCCAACACTGTGCGCATACGCCAATGGTTTGGGCTGCACCACTGGGTGCAGTAGAGTACATAGCGGCCTGGCGCAGGCGCGATGAATTCTACAATCCACTCCTGGCCGGGCATAATCGCTGGACTGGCGATGGCTGTGTGGCCGATGGCAAAAGCGTGGCTGCCTGCGACGCCCTCCACCACCAGACGCACAGGCTGCCCGGCCGTGACGCGCAACCTATCGCCCAGCCAGCCACCGTTTTCCGGCTGCACGGCCTGCAAATGGAGTGTGGCCGCTTGCAGCGGCAGGGTTGCACGCCAATAGCGCCAGAATTCTGCTGTTGTCCAAATGGTGATACCTACCGCCAAAAGGAGGGCAAGGGGAAAGCCGACGGGATTCTCTCTGACTTTGGCTGAAGTGGGTTTCAGAACGATCTTCATTTATCACTGCTCACGGGTTGGCGCTGACTGGCGGCGTATCGGTGGACGGGCCGAAACGGCTGTAGTCGGCGTCAATCTGGGCACGGATATCGTAGAGCGAGCGGCCCTGGCGCAGCGCTTGCAGCGTGTCCTGGGCAATGTCGACACAGATACCGCAGCCGGTGGCGTGGAGTTCCAGCCCGCCGTCGGTCTGCCAGAAACAGCTATAGTTGGATGTATGGCCCATCTCCCCACAGCCGCAATAGCAGGGCATCTGGGCCAGAATCTCAGCGTTGGCCGCGGCAAAGCGGTAGGCTTCTGTCACACGCTGGGGTTCTGCGGCCAGCGCGGCGGACAGCGTGGCCGGGTCTGCCATCGCCACGGCCATTGCATCGTTCATCTCCCCGTTTTGGCTGCTGCATCCCGCCGCGGCCAGCGTTGATGACAGGAGCAGGACGACCAACAGTATGTAGCGGACTGCGTGCTTTCCCACCTACCACCTCCACAATAGACGCTTTCTGACGATACTCTCAGTCAAACAGAGTGTACCCGGCTTCGCAAGCGGTGGCTGGACAGGAGGCAAACAGGCACAATGGCCTACTGGCCTACTGGTTTATGGGAGAAAGTCGGAGTGATTTTTGCGGTAGTTGTCCGCACGCCCAGAGTGTGTTATGGTGTATACGGTTTCACCTTTCGCAACAGAGGCCCTGCTCACCAGAGAGGAATGGTTGTCCATGCCCTTTCGCGGTCGCTATCATCCCTTTGATCTTTCCTTCGCCTATGACAAGCGCGGCCAAAACAGCGGCTACCGGGTGGAGACGCTGCGCTCGCCCGGCGGCCAGGCCGAAGATTCTTTCGCTGTGCCGCTGACGCCAGCGGAGATAGACGGCTGGCAGACCGGCCACCTCGACGCCGTGCAGAGCCAGCGGCTGGGCGCAAACCTCTACGACGCTCTCTTTTATGGAGCGGTCGGTGATGCTCTGCGCGGCAGTCTGGCCCGCATCGGCGACGAGGACGGCTTGCGTCTCAATCTGCGCCTGCAGCGCACACCGGAGCTGGCAGCCCTGCCCTGGGAACTGCTCTACGACGCCACAGCCCGGCGCTTTCTGGCCCTGGCCGAACGCACACCGATTGTACGCTATCTGGCCCTAAACCTGCCGCAGCCAGAGGGTCTGCTTGTCGAGCCGCCCCTGCGCATTCTGGCCGTGCTGGCCAGCCCCAGCGGTCTGGATGCGCTGGATGTGGAAAGCGAATGGGCGGCGCTGGCGGCGGCGCTGGCTGCGCTGCAAAAAACGAATACAATTGTTGTAGAACGGCTGACCCCGCCGACGCTGGATGGCCTGCGCCGACGGCTGGTCGAGGGGTCGTTTCACGTCCTGCATTTTGTCGGCCACGGCGTCTATGACCCACAGAGCGAGACGGGCGGGCTGGTCTTTGCCGACGCCGACGGCCACGCGGCGACGGTGGCGGCAGAACACCTGGCAACGCTGCTGCACAACCACCGCTCTTTGCGTCTGCTCTTTCTCAACGCCTGCGCCGGCGCGCTTGCATCCCAGACCGACGTTTTCAGCGGCGTGGCGCAGACGCTTGTGCAGCAGGGCATCCCGGCTGCGATTGCCATGCAGCGGGAAATCTCCGACCGCGCCGCACCGCTTCTGGCGCGTGCCTTCTACGAAGCCGTGGCCGCGAACTATCCCGTAGAGGCAGCCCTGGCCCAGGCGAGAATAGCCCTCTTCACAAAGGATAGCCAGGAGTGGGCGACACCCGTGCTTTTTATCCGCTGCGAAGAGGGGCGACTCTTTACATTAACTTCGGAGAAGGAGAGCGTGGCCGTGGCGGAGAAAACCGAGCAGCCGTGGTGGAATCGCGTCGGGGATCAGAGTTCGGCGGTGAGCGGCATCAACGCCTCCGGCTTTGGCGGTGATTTTATCGTTGCCAGTGTAGGCGCGGGCGCAAAAAATGTGGCAATCGGCAAGCAGATTAGCCAGACGGTCTATGAACTGGTGGGTACGCCGACGCCGGACGACAAGGAGATCATCACGCAAAAGCTGGCCGCGGTTGAAGCCGCGTTGGCGGCGCGGCAGGGCCAGATCGACGCCATGAAAACGCAGATGGCCCAATTTCAGCTTCAACTTTTGCGCGGCGAGTTGACCAAAGTGGGCGAGAACGAGACGCCCAGCGCCAGTACCATCACACAGATCGGTGACTGGCTGCTGGACAATCTGCCTGAACTGGCCGAAACACTGGCGGGACTCTTCGCCACCCCTGCGGTCGGGCGTGTAGTTGGCCGCGCCGGCGAGAGCGCGGTCAGTTGGCTGCGCAAACGTTTCGGTAGGTAACAAAGAAGATAGGACGCAGATTGCGCAGAAAAGATTGATTTTCGCAGATTTTTGTCCGCTGTTATCTGCCAATCCGCTTGATCCGCGTTCTATTTTCAAATCAGGCAGCACGACCGGCTGAGACCGGTAATGACGAAAAGCGGACGCAGATTTGCGCAGATTTTTATCCGCGTCAATCCGCCCTTTCAGCGTCGTCCGCGTTCTATTTTTTCTGTGTGTCGGTTGCTCTGTCCGTCGGGGAAGGCTATAATACGGGTATGGCGCGATATGTGATAGTCGGTACCAGCGGCTCCGGCAAAACGACTTTGGCTCGGCAGATCGCCAAACGGCTGGAGATTCCCCACATCGAACTGGACGCGCTGCATTGGGAGCCGGGCTGGGTTGGCGCTACGCCGGAGGTGATACGGGAGCGGGTGGAGGCGGCCATCGCTGCACCGGCCTGGGTGCTGGACGGCAATTACAGCCGCGTGCGGGATGTGATCTGGCAGCGCGCCACCCATCTCATTTGGCTAGATTATTCCTTTCCGCTGGTCTTTTGGCGCATCTTCTCCCGCACTCTGCGCCGCGCCATTCTGCGCGAGGAGTTGTGGAACGGCAACCGGGAGAGTCTGCGGCTGATGTTCAGCCGGGAGAGTATTCTGGTCTGGGTGCTGAAAACCTACTGGCGGCGCAGACGGGAATACCCGGAACTGCTGGCTCGGCCCGAATACAGCCATTTGACAGTCTTCCGTTTTCGCACGCCCAAAGAGACCGCCCGTTGGCTGGCTGAATTGCGGAAAGCGTGAGAACACGGATTGCAGAATTGACGGATGGGCGCAAAGTTTCGTATCGTCGAGGAGATATAATGTTACCCACCGTACACGGATTGCATCTTCCCGATCTTCCGATCAAAAATAGACGGTTGATCGCCGATCTCATCTATTTTGATGGAGCGCTGCTCTCCTATTATCGGGACAATGGCAGGAGCCACTATCTCTATTATTGGTGTGATGCCGATGAGAGCTACAATCGTTGGTTGGTGGTTCAGGTGGGAGACCACACGCTGCGCCGTTTTCTCGCCCGCCAAATAACGTTGCGCCAACTACTTCTTCGTACAGAGCGCACCGACGCATATCTGCTCGATGTGGGCAGCGATGGACAACCCGCCCGCATTCTGCGCGTAGAACTGGCGGACCTGCCTGACGACTACCTGCCCGCAGACGAGACTTGGTACGATGCGTCTTTGTCCGTCTTTTACGATCACCTGGCCGCGCGGGAGTTGATGTCGATGATGCAGGATTCTTTGCAAGAAGCCCAGTCAAAACTCAAACTGATCGAACAGATCGTCTCCCGCGCGCCCGAAGCCCTTCAGCCTGCGTATGTCGTGTCGTAAATTCTATAAAATCGCCTGTTTGGAGCATTGAATTTGCCTTCCCCCATCCGTTCTATCGACGAAGTAACCACTGCCCTGGCCGAAAACGTTTATATTGCCGACCGTAGCCTGGCCACGGCGATCTTTTTGGCCCTGAAGTTGCAGCGCCCCCTCTTTTTGGAAGGGGAGGCGGGCGTGGGCAAGACCGAAGTGGCGAAGGTGTTGAGCCGCCTGCTGGATCGCCCGCTGATCCGTCTGCAATGCTACGAGGGGCTGGACGTGAGCACGGCGGTCTACGAGTGGAACTACACGCGGCAGATGTTGCAGATTCGCTTAATGGAAGCGGCGGGCACGGCACGCGATCACGACGCGGTGCAGGGGCTGTTCAGCGACGATTTTCTGCTGCGCCGCCCTCTGCTGCAGGCCATCGACAGCCGCAACGGCGGGCCGCCCGTCCTGCTCATCGACGAGTTAGACCGGGCCGACGAGGAGTTCGAGGCTTTCCTGCTTGAAGTGCTGTCGGATTATCAGATCACCATACCGGAGATCGGAACGATCCGGGCCGAGGAGCCGCCGGTGGTCATCATCACCTCCAACCGCACGCGGGAGGTACACGACGCGCTCAAACGGCGCTGTCTCTACCACTGGATTGACTATCCCAGCTTCGAGAAGGAGTACGGCATCGTCCTGGCGAAGGTGCCGAATGCGCCGGAGCGTTTGGCCCGCCAGGTGGTGGCCTTCGTCCAAGAATTGCGCCAGGCCGAACTCTACAAACTGCCCGGCGTGGCCGAGACGCTGGATTGGATCAACGCGCTGGTGGCGCTGGATCAGGAGCAACTGGCGGAGGAAGTGGTCAACGAAACGCTGGGCGTCCTGCTCAAATACCGCGACGACATCCAAAAGGTGCAGGGCGAGAGCGTGCGCCAGATGGTTGACCGGCTGCGCAAGGAGTTTCAAGCCGAACGGCAATGAGTGAGCAGAGAGTAAAAGAGGGGACGCAGATTTTCATGATTTGGATTGATCTGCGCTGATATGCATGTCAATCAGGCAGAAGGGGGAATAAACACAGATGACTCTGACATTGAATCTGCCAAGAGAATTGGAAGTCGAGTTGGTTAGCGAGGCCGAGACACAGGGATTGTCGCCTACGGAATACGTCTTATTTCTTCTGGGCGAACGAAAGCCACGCAAGCAGTCAATGCCTGTCAATGGCGCAGAACTGGTGGCCTATTGGGAACGAGAGGGTGTCATCGGTATGCGTTCTGACATCGCAGACTCGCAAGCGTACGCGCGTGAACTGCGCGCAAGTGCCGAACATCGCCATCCAAAACAGCCGTATGCAAAGTGACGCCACCAATACCCAATACCCAATATCTTCCCCCTCCTCCGGCCATCTGCTGCCCAATATCGTCCACTTTGGCCGTCTGTTGCGCGGACTGGGCATTCCGGTGACACCGGCGCAGATGCTCGATTTTGTGGCCGCGCTGGAAGTAGTTGATCTGCGCCGTCGCGACGACGTGCAGGAGAGCGCACGGGCGCTTTTTGTCAGCCGCCGCGAGCATTTGGAACTCTTTGACGAAGCCTTTGCCCTCTTCTGGCGGGCCAGACCCACCGCCCATCTGCCGCCGATTGATCTGGGGACGCTGCTCAAACGGCAACCCGCGGCCGAGGAGCAGTACCGGCTGATCTCGCGCACAGGTGCGGACAACCAGCCGCGGCCGGAGGAGGACGAGCCGTTTGTGGACAAACTCTACGCGGCCAGCGAGCGGGAAGTCTTGCGCCACAAGGATTTCGCCCGCATGAGCGACTACGAACTGGCCCAGGTCAAAGAGTTTATGCAGGAGCTTGCCTGGCAGCCACCTCTGCGCCGCACCCACCGCCGCCGCCCGGACCGCCGGGGCGACCAGTTAGACTTGCGGCGGACTTTTCGCCAAAATCTGCGCTACGGCGGTGAAGCGTTGCGGCTGGCCCACCGTCAGTGCAAAACCCGACGACGGCGGCTGGTTGTTTTGTGCGACATCAGCGGCTCGATGGATCGTTATGCGCGGGTTCTGTTACAATTCCTCTATGGGTTGAGCCAGCGCCTGGAGCAGGTGGAAGCCTTTGTCTTCAGCACCCGGCTGACGCGCATCACCCGCCAGTTGCAGCGGCACAACATTGACGACGCCGTGGATCAGGCGGCCAAATCAGTCCACGACTGGGCGGGCGGCACCCGTATCGGCGAGGCGATCCACGTCTTCAACTTCGAGTGGGGACGGCGGGTATTGGGCCAGGGCGCGGTCGTCATCGTCATCAGCGACGGCTGGGACAGGGGCGATCCGACCCAATTAGACGCCGAGATGGAGCGGCTGCACCGCAGTTGCCACCGGCTGATCTGGCTGAACCCGCTGCTCGGCTCGCCCACATACCAGCCGTTGACGCGCGGCATCCAGGCCGCGCTGCCCCACGTGGACGATTTTCTGCCCGTCCACAATCTGGTCAGCCTGGAACAGTTGGCGGCGGTGCTGGCGGGAAAAGCACGAACGGGACGCAGATTCCGCTGAAACGGCTGGTTTGCGCAGATTTTTTTGTGAGCATCCGCTTTTATCCGCTCGATCCGCTGAATCCGCGTTCCATTCTTTGTTTTGGTGGCTATTATGCGCGAACTACTACCCGACATACAGCGTTGGACTAGCGAGGACAAAGCCGTGGCTCTGGCGACAGTCGTCAAAGTCTACGGCTCCGCGCCGCGGCCGCTGGGCGCAAAGATGGCGGTCTCCTCCGCCGGGGAGATGAGCGGCTCGGTCAGTGGCGGCTGTGTGGAGGGGGCTGTGGTGCAGGAGGCGCTGGAGATTTTGCAAAACCGGACGCCCAAACTCGTCGCCTTTGGCATCAGCGACGAGAGCGCCTGGGAGGTGGGGCTGGCCTGCGGCGGCAACATCGAAGTCTATATCGAACCGATTCACTGGTGAACCAGAGAAGGAGAGCGATTCAATGAGCACACGCAAGAAGGGCAACAATGACAAACCGACCGCGGGCCACCGGCGGACAAGCCGTCCCATTTCGTCGCGCAAGCGGGCCGAAGAGCCGGAAGTGCTGCCCCCCGTCGGTTTCAGCCGTCGGGAAATGGAACAGCAGATGGCCGATCTGGGCAAGTTGATGGCCGAACAGGACTTTGAGAACGTTGACGAAGCCAACGAATTTCTGCGCAACCTGTTGACGGGCAGCGGCGGGCAGATCCCCCACCGCGCCGCGGAAACAGCGGCCGAGAAGGCCCAGGAACTGATCGCCGAGGCTGTCGACGCGCCGGAACGACGGGCGCGCAAACTGATCAAAGATGCGCTGAAGTTGGACCCGAACTGTGTGGATGCCTATATTCTACAGGGCGAGATGGCCGATTCCCTGCCCGACGCCATCGCCGAATTCCGCAAGGCTGTGGCCGCGGGTGAGCGCAGCCTGGGAGCTGCTGTGTTCGAGCAAGATCGGGGGCACTTCTGGGGTCTGGTAGAAACCCGCCCGTATATGCGCGCCGTGCAGAATCTGGCTTCGTCGCTCTGGAACTACGGCGAAGTGGAGGAGGCTGTCGAACTCTATGAGGAGCTGTTGGAACTGAATCCGGGCGACAACCAGGGCATCCGCTACCACCTGCTGGACGCGCTGCTGCTTTTGCGTCGCCACGACGAGGCTTACGAGCTGGTGGAACGCTTTGACGACGGCATGGCGCACTGGGCTTATAACTACGCGCTGCTGCTCTTTCGCATGGAAGGCCGCAGCGACAACGCCATTGAAGCGTTGGAAACGGCGCTGGAAGTCAACGAGTTTGTGCCCGACTATCTGCTCGGCTTTGAACCCATGCCCGACCCCGACGAAATGCCGGAGATGATCAGCTTTGGCGACGAATCGGAAGCAGTGGCCTACGTTTTCGGGGCCTTTCCCCTGTGGGCCGCGACGCCCGGTGCGCAATACTGGCTACACGAATACGTAGAGTAGGCCGAGATGCCCCCTTCGCTGCACGCGCTGCTGGTAGAAGAAATTCAGGCCGAACGGCTGATCGCTATGGCGACACTATTAGCTGGGCCGGGCAGCGGCGCGAAAATGCTGATCTGGCCGGAGCGACAGACCGGCAGCCTGGGCGATGGCGGGCTGGACGCAGAAGTCCTACAGGTTGCGACCGCTGCGTTGGCCCGTCAACAATCCGAGCGCTTCACCTTTCGTCAAGGCGAGAGCGAATGGGACGTCTTTGTGGATGTACATCCGCCGCCGCCCCAACTGGTCATCGTCGGCGCGGTGCATATCGCCATCCCGCTCGTCACTTTTGCCAAAACGCTGGGCTTTCGCACAATTGTTGTGGATGCGCGGCGCGCTTTTGCCACCCAAGAACGCTTTGCCCACGCCGACCGTCTGCTCATCGGCTGGCCGGCAGACATCCTGGCCGATCTGAATCTAAACGAATCCACCTGTCTGGTCACGCTGACCCACGACGAAAAGCTGGACAACCCGGCCCTGCTTCTGGCAATCAACAGCCCGGTTCGCTATATCGGTGCGCTGGGTTCACGGCGCACCCACACAGCGCGGGTGGCTGCGCTGCAAGAAGAAGGCGCAACCGACGCCCAGCTCGCCCGCATCCACGCCCCCATCGGCCTGGAGCTGGGCGGGCGCAGACCGGAAGAGATTGCGGTGGCGGTTATTGCCCAGATTGTACAGGTGATAAATGAAAAAAAGATGGTGGGATGATGGGATGATGGACTGCCCTCATCTCAGCATCCCATCATCTCAGCCCCCACGATAGGACTGACCCGATGCACTCCCATCCTCTTCTCACCGACCTCTCCCACATCTTTCCCTCCGAGCGCCTGCTCACCCAGGCGGGCCAGCTAAAGACTTACGAGTCTGACGCGCTCACAGCCTTTAAGGCGCGGGCGGCCGGGGTGGTCATCCCGCTCAGCCGGGAGGAGGTGATCCAGGCGGTGCGTCTCTGTCACCAACACGGCGTCCCCTTCGTGGCGCGCGGCAGCGGCACAAGTCTCTCCGGCGGCTCCTTGCCCATCGCCGACGGCATCGTCATCGCCCTCAACCGGATGAACCGCATCCTGCGTCTGGACGCGGACGAGCGCATCGCGGTTGTCGAGCCAGGGGTGATCAATCTGGCCGTCTCGCAGGCCGCCGCGCCCTACGGACTCTACTACGCGCCCGACCCCTCCAGCCAGGCCATCTGTACGATTGGCGGCAATGTGGCCTTCAACTCCGGCGGCGCACACTGTCTGAAATATGGGATGACCAGCAATCACGTGCTGGGGATGACGGTTGTGCTACCCGACGGCGCAGTGGTGGAGATGGGCGGCGAGAGTCTGGAAGGGGTCGGCCCGGACGTAAGCGGCTTTTTCGTGGGCAGCGAAGGACTCTTTGGCGTGGCGGTGGAGATTACCCTGCGTCTGTTGCCCATCCCCCAGGTCTACCGCACAGTTCTGGCCGCCTACGACAGCCTGCAGGCCGCGGGGGATGCGGTCTCGGCGGTGGTGGCGTCGGGTCTGCTGCCCGGTGCCATGGAAATTATGGACAAGTTGGCGATCAAAGCCGCGGAAATTGGCGCAAAGGCGGGCTATCCTCCGCACGCGGCCGCGCTGCTGATTGTGGAGTTGGAGGGAGAAACGGTAGCTGTGGAGGCCGAATTTGCCCATCTGTTGCAAATTATGGACGGCACAGGTGCGACGGAAGTGCGCATCGCCCAGAACGCCGACGAGCGGGCACGCATCTGGAAGGGGCGCAAGTCGGCCTTTTCGGCGGTGGGGCGGCTGGCCCCGGACTATATCGTACAGGACGGGGTCGTGCCGCGCAGCAAACTGGGCGAGGCCCTGGCCGAAATCAGCAGACTGGGGCGCAAATATGGCATTGAGGTGGCGAACGTCTTCCACGCCGGGGACGGCAACCTGCACCCGCTGATTCTCTTTGACGGGCGGGAGACCGGTGCGCTGGAGAAGGCCGAGGAATTGGCGGGCGAAATCCTCGAACTCTGCATCGGGCTGGGCGGCTCCATCACCGGCGAGCACGGCGTAGGCGTGGAGAAGCGGGCTTACCTGCCCCGGATGTTCAGTCCGGCGGATATGCAGCAGATGGAACGGATGCGCCGATCCGTAGACGGCAAAGAATTGGGCAACCGGGGCAAGATGCTGCTGGTGGATACGCATCAAACCCCCCACCTCGCGCAATGAAAGTGCTACACATAGCATAAAAAAGGCATATCCGAGTACGCCCGCTTGTGTGGTATAATTTCCTCTGATCCCTTCTTGCGCGTCTGGACAACGGCATTCGTTCAATCACCCATTCCACATTCCCGGCGAACTGACAATGACGCCCAATCTCACAGCCTCCACACTTCATCCTGCTACAGCCGCCGAAATTCAAGAGATTGTCAGGCAGAACCAGCGCATCTCCGTGCGCGGCGGCGGCAGCAAACCGGCCCTCTCCACCCCACCCGCCGACGGGTTGCTGCTCGATCTCGCCGGGCTGACGGGTTTGGTCGAGTACGAACCGGCCGAGTTTACCTTCACCGCCCAGGCCGGAACACGCGTGGCCGAAATCCAGGCTCTCCTGGCGCAGGAAGGCCAATATATGCCCTTCGATCCACCGCTGGCCCAGGCCGGCGCGACGCTCGGCGGTGTGATCGCGGCGGGGACGAGTGGCGCGGGGCGGGTGCGCTACGGCGGTGTGCGCGACTTTCTGATCGGTGTCCGCTTTGTAGATGGCCGCGGGGAATTTCTGCGCGGGGGCGGCAAAGTCGTCAAAAACGCGGCGGGCTTTGACTATCCGAAACTTTTCGTGGGCAGCCTGGGACGGCTGGGCATTCTGACCGAAGTCACCTTCAAAGTCTTCCCCGAACCGCCTGCCTACGCGACGCTGGCCCTCGACTGCGCGGATCTGCCCAGCGCGCTGGGCCACGTGCGCAGCCTGAACCGCAGCAAATTCGACATCAACGGGCTGGACTTTGGGCCGAACGGTGCGGGCTGGCGGGTTTGGGTACGGCTGGGCGGTTTCGCCGCGGCTTTGGATGAACGCCTGGCCGCGCTGCGCCAACAGGTGGGCGGCGGTGCGCTCCTGACCGGCGCGGCCGATGCCTCCTTTTGGCAAGACGCCAACAACTTCGACTGGCTGCCCGCAGACACGGCGCTGATCAAAATTCCTGTAACGCCGGGGCGGGTCTCCGGGCTGGAAGAGAGTCTGGCCGCGGCATCCCCGCGCCGTTACAGCGTCAGCGGCAATCTGCTCTGGCTGGGCTGGGAGAGACCCGTGGCCGAACTGGACGCGCTACTCACCGATCACGCACTCTCCGGCCTGCTTCTGCGCGGCGGCGCGGGTCAGCCCTGGCTGGGCAAACGTCCCGGCGGCCCCTTCCTGCAACGGGTGAAAATGGCGCTGGACCCGGACGGGAAGTTTGGCGCTCTTTAATCAGAAGTTCGACTTTTCGGAAAAAGTCGAACTTCTGGAAGATTCTGGAAGCAGGGGAAGGGCGTAGAGAAATGATTACTCGGATCGAAATTGATGGTTTCAAAACATTCCGGGATTTTTATTTGGATCTGTCACCTATCCAAGTGATTGTGGGGCCAAATGCATCAGGCAAAAGCAATCTCTTTGATGCATTACAATTGCTCGCGAGTTTAGCAGATTCAGACCTGCGAACCGCCTTTCAAAATGTACGCGGCGAGGCCAGTGAACTCTTCACAATCCTGCCCAACGGTGAATCGCTGAATCGTATGCGCTTGGCTGTCGAAATGTTGGTGGAAAGGGAGATTCAGGATAGTTGGGGTGCGCAGGCCGAGTTACGTTATACCCGTATGCGTTATGAGTTGGAAATTTCACGACGGACAGATTCTCGCGGTCTCGAACGGCTCTATGTGGAGCATGAATTATTGGCACCGATTGCAAGGAGCAAGGATATCTGGGCCAAGAATCACGAAATGAAAACCGATGGGCCATGGATTCCCAAAGTGACTGGCGGGCGATCTGCGCCCTTTATCTCCACGGCAAAGGAACAGGGCGTTCCCACTCTCTCATTGCATCAGGATGGGAGCGGTGGTCGCCGCAGTGTGGTAGCAGAGCAGACCGAACGAACTGTTCTGAGCGGCATCCAGAACACCGAGTTTCCTCACGCTTTGGCTGTGGCGGAAGAAATGCGCTCCTGGCGATTTTTGCAATTGAATCCAGACGTGTTGCGTTTGCCCGGCCCCATGAGCATGACGGCTTCTACAATTTTAGCAACAGACGGACAATTTCTGCCAAATGTGCTGGCTCGATTGCAGAATACCGATCCGTTTCTGCTTACCGATATTTCGCGGGATATGGCGAATCTGGTGCCGGGAATTTTGCAAGTAGAATTGGAAGAGGATCACAAACGGAATCAATATGTGGTGTGGGTCCAGACCGAAGATGGTGGCCGCTTTTCTTCAAGGGTTCTTTCCGACGGCACACTGCGTATGCTTGTATTGGCAACACTTAAGAATGATCCCACGCAAAGCGGACTACTCTGCTTTGAAGAGCCTGAAAACGGCGTCCATCCCTTCCGACTGCGCAGTATCGCCCAGTTGTTACGGGATTTAGCCACAGACTTTTCCGATCCCGACGCCACTGAGTTACCGCTGCGTCAGGTATTATGCAATACTCATTCACCTGTATTCATCAGCTTTCCAGAGATTCTTGGGAATGTCCTCTTTGCCTATACAGCCACCCGTATCGTACCCCAGCAGCCCATGCAGACCCATCGGGTCACACGGATGGTGTCTGTTCGCGCCGATCCCAAACAAATCTCGCTGCCTGGTATGCCCACAGAGGAGCAAGCCTTTACCCTCAGTGAGGTGAAAGCATACCTGGAAAGTGCAGATTTGGGTGCCGCCCTTGATTCTCTACAACCCAACGGCAGCAAATCCAATGGAGCCTTTGTCGGGGAGTCGTATCGATGGCACAATTGATAATGGCGTTGTTCGTGGAAGGGGCTACCGACGCCCGCTTTCTAGATGTAATTGCCGAGAGGACTGCGCTTCAAATTCTGACCAGCCGAAGTCATACAGTTGTGGAAGTTTTGCCGATCCAACGTCTGCATCCTTCTGGCGGTGAACAGGCCCAACGCATCCTCGCCGCGGCACGCGACGCCAGTGGCTATCACCTTTTGCTGGTCCATGCTGACGCCGATGCGCACTCGCCAGAGGCTACGTGGACCGAAAGAATTCTGCCCGGTTTCGTACTTGTTCAGGAGGCAGCGAAGCGTAACGAAGATGTCTGCGATCGTTGTGTCGCTATCATCCCTGTCCAGATGACAGAAGCCTGGTTTTTGGCCGACAGTGACTCGCTCTTACAGATCATTGGAACTCAAGAATCTGCGGAAAATCTTGGCTTGCGTCACACAGGTCGCAACATCGAATCAATTGCGGATCCCAAAGTATATGTCAACAATATACTGACAAATGCGCGCAGGACTATGCCACGCAGTCGTCGTAAATATGTTCAGCTAGGCTCACTCTACGAGCCATTGGCGCGACGAATTTCTTTGGAACGGTTGAAGTTGCTGCCCTCTTTCCTCCGTTTTCACGCTGACTTGGCGCAATCATTGGCTAAGTTGGGGTTAATTTCACACATGCACTTATAGAAAACGCCTGTACACTGAAGCGCAGATGAATACAGACATCACCAGCAATTTCCGATCTCCAATCCCCACTCCCCACGAGGTGACCCAATGAAAGCAATTCGCATCCATAACACCGGCAACCCGGACGTTCTGAAGTACGAAGATGTGCCTATGCCCGCACCCGGCGCGGGCCAGGTGCGCGTGCAGGTGAAGGCCGCGGGCGTCAACTTCATAGATACCTACCACCGCCGGGGCTGGTATCCCATCCCCGCGCCCTTTACCCCTGGCGTAGAAGCTGCTGGCCTCATCGACGCCATCGGCCCGGACGTGACCGGCGTCAAAGTGGGCGACCGGGTGGCCTACGGGCTGACTATCGGCTCCTACGCCGAATACTCGATTGTTTCCGCAGGGGTTGTCGTTCCCCTGCCCGACAGTGTCAGCTTTGAAAACGGCGCGGCCGCAATGATCCAGGGCATGACCGCCCACTATCTGGCCTGCTCCACCTATCCGCTGCAACCCAGCGACACCTGTCTGATCCACGCCGCGGCGGGCGGCACGGGCGCGCTGCTGGTACAGATCGCCAAAATCCGCGGGGCGCGGGTGATCGGCACCGTCTCCAATGCGGAAAAAGAGGCCATTGCCCGCGAGAGCGGCGCGGATGAGGTGATCCGCTACACAGAGAAGGATTTCGAGACGGAAGTCAAGCGGTTGACCGGCGGCAAGGGCGTCAACGTCGTCTACGACTCGGTGGGTCTGACGACCTTCGACAAGAGCCTGAGCTGTCTGCGCCCCCGGGGTTATATGGTTCTCTTCGGCCAGGCCAGTGGGATTGTGCCGCCGGTCGATCCCCAGACCCTCAACCAGAAAGGCTCGCTCTACTTGACCCGGCCTGTGCTGGGCGCGTATACGCTGACCCGCGACGAACTACTGGGGCGGGCTTCTGATGTCTTCGGTTGGATCGCCGATGGCCGTCTGAAGATCCGCCTGGACCCGACTTTCCCCCTCGCCCAGGCCCAGGCCGCCCATGAATATCTAGAAGGGCGGCAGACGAAAGGGAAAGTGCTGTTGATTCCGTAGGGTTGCGAGCCGACAACCTCGATTGATCCTCAAAGGCATACAACAGAAGGGTATATTCACAGGAGTAAGCACGCCTCGCTGCTGATCCAGGCAGGCCGAGGGCGTGCTTACTCCTATAGTTCACCTCCCGTCACTTCTTCACCCGTTTCGCCACCACAACTACCCGGTGGGTATTACTCGTCTCTGGCCAGCAACTGACGAGGGTAAGCCGTTCGTCGTCGAAGGGCTGAATCCAGCGGGCATTCTCCCGCCGCTGCTCGGTGGTTGCGCCGGTCTCCTCCAGAATCATCACCTCTTCCACCTGATAGTCGAACGCTTGCCCGCCTGCCCACAGGTTGACACTATCGCCGGGCTGGAGTGTATAGAGCTTACGAAAGACTGCGCCGCGAATGTTGTTGTGACCGCTCAGAACGATATTGCCCATTTGACCGGGCAGGGCGCTGTTTTTGTGCCAGCCCGCGGCAAAGTCGGCCACCTCCCACTGGCTGGCGGTCTGGCCGTTGGTCAGGGTCACGGACTGCCAGCCGATTTTGACCACATCTGTCTCCACGCCGATGGAGGGCAGGGCGATGCGTTGCGGCTGGTTGGCGGTGTTTGCGCCCAGCGACGGGCCGAGGGGCGGCGCGTTGCTGGCGCGCGCCGAGAGTCCGTCCTGGCCGGCGGGCAAGACAGCCGGTGTGTCAACGGCTGCGTTGCTCGCTTGGCTGCACCCGGTTAAGAGAACGAGGCAGAGCCAGACCAGGCAGAACAACAAACCAAATTTTCGATCCGTCCCAATCCGCTGAATTCGTGCCATCCGCGTTCTATTCCCCTTCCCCTGCAAAGCGATCTGCATAGACGCCCCGGTATTGGGGTGGCAGCATACGGGCCAAAGCCATCATAAGAAGGTCCGTATGGGCGTCCAAATCCGGCGTGCGGTACTTGCCTGGCGGTAGCTGAACGAGGGGGCCAAAGCGTACCGTAATCGGAACCCGGCGCAGACGCAGCCAGCAGGCAAAAGCCTTTTCTTGCCCAAATGCGACCACCGGCAGGATCGGCACACAGCCCCGGTTCGCCAGATAGACGACCCCTGTGCGCCCCTGCTGTAAACCACCTGTGCGGCTGCGCGTGCCTTCCGGGGCCAGCCCCAATACCCCGCCTGCCTTCAACACATCCACCGCCAATCCCAGCGCCTTGCGATCTGGCGCGCCCCGGTGAACGTAGATGGCGTCGCCGAAAAAACTGAGCAACCGGCCAAAGAGTGGATTTTTCTGCCATTTGTCCGCGGCAAAGACAACTGTACGCCGGGGCAAGTAGGCAAAAATCACCGGAAGATCGAGCATATGGATGTGGTTGGGGGCCAACACAAATGGAGCAGTAGCCGGGATATTCTCCGCTCCCTCCACCTGTACGCGCGCCAGCAGGCGGATGAGCAGTAGCACAAAGTCCCGGAAGACAATCTGCCGTCGCGTCCACTGCGAGTAGTCGATCTGCGTATAATCAATTGGGTTGGGCATAGGGCAAAAGTTTTGCTGTGGTAACTGTTGTGACGTCGAAAGCGGACGCAGATGAAAGGATCACGACTTACGCAGTTACTCATGAGGATGAAAAAGGGATCCGCGCAGATCAATGCAAATCAGTAAAATCTGCGCCCCTCTCTTTACGGGTTGGCAGCCGAACGACGACGCCCCTGGGCCACGGCAGCGATGCGGGCCACTGGACCGCCGACAGGCGCAAGCACAATGCGGAAGGTGGTAGTACCGCCAGGCGCAACGACGTTGTGTTCCGGTGGAACTTTGCGCATAGCCACCACCCGATCCAGCGCATCGTAGGCGGTCAGGATGACCTGCACGCTCACCGCATCCTCCGGGCCGACATTGCGCACAGTGCCGGTGACGGTATAAGCGGCGTAGCGCTCCCCTTCGCTCTCCACATTCTCCACCACCAGATCCCTGTAGTAACTGCCCACATACGCAGGCAGCGCACTGACAGGGAAGGTGAGATAGCGGGCGAATTGACTGGGCACAGTGCCAAACAGCAGGGCAAAGGGCGCTTTGTCATTTACTTCCAATAGGTCCAGCGCTACCAGGCCGGAGGCCCGGCCAATCTCCACCTCCTCTTTGTCCAGCAGGGCCACGGCCACCCGCACCTGTTCCAGTGGCTGGCCGCTGCTGTTCTGCACTTCGCCCAACACCCACAGCCCGCCGATTGTCGTCTCGCTGAAGTGGACATTTTGCACAGTGATGGGCAACGGTGTGGGCGTGGGGGTGGCATTAGCCAGCTCCTCTTGCTCGTCTTCGGGGAGAGGAATGACCAACTGCTGACCGATTTGCAGCGTACGCGGGTCAAGTATGCCGTTGGCTTCCTGAATCGCAGCCACTGACACATCGAAACTTTGGGCCACGCCGAGCAGACTATCCCCTGGCTTAATTGCATAGAAAATCGGTGTAGGCGTCACAGTGGGCGTGGCTGTGGGCGCTGGCGTATAGGGCGCGGGCGTGGCCGTGGGCGGCAGGGTCGCCAGCGCGACAATCTCCACCGTCGGCGTCGGTGCGGGCGTGGGCGTGGGCGTGAGGGTGATCACCTGTCCGCACGCGGAGAGGGAGAAGGCAATGGCTAAGGAAAGATAGAGCGGCCCGTGGCGCATGAAAGAGACCAATCAGTCACACAAGCGTAGGTCGGACTGGCAGTCCGACGTACAAAGAGCAATTTCTGGACGAGTATACCACAGAGAAGGAAGGAGAACGCAATGGGGGGCAGGGAAAGAGGGGAAGTAAGGGGATTAGAGGGAGAGAAGGCGGCAGAGGCGTTGCCAGCCGTAGTCTACGCTGCGTTCAATCTCGGCGAGAGTGCGCTGATAGAAGGAGAGGGGCAATCCAATCGGGTCGGCTAAGTCTGTATGCCCACCGATCAACTCACTGAGCAGGACAACTTTGTAGAGATTCTCCGCTGATCTGTGAAAGAGGCTCAGGCGGTGTTGCTCGGTTGCCACCAGAATCAAGTCGGCTTGGCGGATGTCGGCGAACGTCAGTTGGCGGGAATACTCTTCTGTCAGAGGTAAGCCGCGACTCGCCAATAATTCCAATACGACAGGATCGACCGCCTCCCCGTCGCGCGCCAGCAGACCGGCAGAGCTGACGGTAATCTGCTCCGCCAGCCCGTGGGCGGCGATGCGCTGGCGCAGCACAGCCGTCAGCAGCGGCGAACGGCAGCGGTTGGCGGTACAGACGGTCAAAATGTGTTTCATTGCAGGGCCTGACTCAAAGTCCCCGGCACGTCAGAAAGTGCCGGGGACTTTGCTTACTCAGTGAATCCAGATGGGGTCCCAGTCGTTGTACTCGTTGTTGCTCAGGTTGTGCTGATCTGACCCATCGGCGTTCATCAGCCAGAGTTGCCGCCGCCCGCTTTCCCGGTTCGACCAGAAGACGATCTGCTGTCCATCGGGCGACCAACTGGGGTGTTTGTCCCACTCCCAGACATTCTGTGTCAAGCGCACAGATTGGCTGCCATCCGCTGTCACCGTATAGAGTTCGTCATTGCCCGGATCCGTGGTCACAAAGACGATCTGATCCCCCAGCGGAGACCAGGCCGGGTCGTAGCTCGTGCCGCGAAAAGTTGTGACCTGTTTGGTGTCGCCATATTCGTAGGAGTAAACCTGAATTTGCAGGATACGCGCATCGTCGGGGGAGACGAGCGCGCGCCGCTTGCTGTCCGGTGCCAGGCCGAGATCCTCTTGGGCCAGGGCATAGGGCCACTGTTGGGTCACGCTATAGACCAGCCTGCTGTTCGGGTCAAGCGCGTAGAGTTCTTGCGCACCGCTGCGATCCGAGAAAAAGAGGATCAGACCGCGCAGTTGCGCGGGAATGGCATCGGGCGAACGCAGGGTGGGGATGACCGTGGGCGTCGGTGTGAAGAAGCTGACAGGGATCAGCAGGGAGAGCGGCGTCACCGTCACCTGATTGACCGGTGTGGGTGTCGCTGTTCCGGTCAGCAGAAATTGGACTGTGGCCTGGGCGGCCAGCACCTGGGCCGTGGCTACATTGGCTGGTCGGGGTGTGGCGGTGACGATGATAAAACGGGGCGTCGGTGTGATGATGCGGTGTGGGATCGGCAACGGGGTCGGCGTGCCCTGGCTCTCGGCCGCGGCGGTGGCCTGCACAAGCCCGGCTGCCAGCGTCATCACATTTTCCGGTGTGGTGGTGGCAATGATTAACTCCGGCGTGGGCGTCTGTGTGGCCGTGACGTAGCGCTCCGGCAGGGGCGTGGCAGTGCCGGTGGTCATCGCCTGCGCTGTGGCAATTTTGAGGTTGGCGACAGCCGTACTCAAATTGGCGGGAACTTCCGTGGCAATTACAACCGGTAGGGGCGTGCCCTGGGCGTCGTTCCAAAATTCCTGGTGGATGACAGCATTGGGCGCAACGACGATCAGATTGAAGGGGGTGGGTGTGGGCGTGCCAACAGTTGCCGCGTTGGCTGTGGCTTCCACAAGCAGCGCCGCGGCGGTGAGAACACCGGCCGGCGTCGAGGTGGCGGTCACAAGGAAGGGCGTGGGCGTGGGTTCTACAGGGCCAGCGACGAGGAGCAAGCGTGGCGGGTTGCCGTGGCTGCCGCCGCCCGTACCCCCATCAAAGCCAAAGAGAGAGCCATCCGCATCCGGCCCGCGCAGGCGCACGGTCAGTGAGCGTTTTTGATAGCGCAGACCGTTGAGCATCTGAATCACATCGGCAGACAAGGCAATGCGCACCGGCTGATCGACGCCCAGGTCGGTCGGCCCCAAATCGGCCAGAATTGTCTCAACCGGGGCCTCGGCAAGAAGCGCATACTCTGGCCGCAGCCAAAAATCCCGATCCTCGGCCAGGATTTCCAGCGCCCATGCGCCGCTGTCTACCGTCTGGCGTTCAGCGGTTAGACCGACGAGAAGCAACTCGCCGGACAGCAGCGGTCCATAATCGCCGAGCGCGCCCAGGTCAAAACTGATCGCGCCAATGTAGGTGGTCGCCTGGTAGCTTCCCGCATAGACGTTGTAGTCGGGAAAGCTGACGCTTGTGACATCTGCTGCGTCGCGGCTCGCCCAGCCGACGCGCTGAGGATTGGCCGCCAGCTCAACCAGCGGATTGCCGTCCAGTGTGAACGACTGGGTGGGGAGAGGCGTCGCCGCGACAGCCTGTACCAGAGGGATCGGCGTGGCAGCCGCGGTGAGTTGATCAACCGCGAGCAGGGGTTGGGGAGAAACCGCCACAATACCGGCTTCGTCTACCAGCGGCTGCTGGCTGGTTGCCAAGAGCGGCGGTGTACTGGTCTGCTGCGCAGGCTGCTCCACCAGAATGAGATAGACGAGGACCGACGCGCCAACAGCCAAGACGACACCAATCAGTATCTGGAGGAGACGGCTCAAACCGGAGGCTCCGCCCATCAATTCACTCTCTCTTCGTTGGACGGCTGGCACGCACGGGACTCAACCAGAGACCAGAGCAGGGCAAGCGCGGCCTCTTCGTTGCCCGTCTGCGCGTAACCGTGCAGGCAGCCGATGACGCGCGCCATCTCCTCGGCCGGGGGAGCGGGGTTGACACCCACGCGCACAATACCCGGTTCGCTGGTCGGCTCCCGTTTTTCACCCAAACCGAGCAACTGCTCCGAGAGCTTCTCGCCCTGCCCAATCCCGGTGAACGTGACCGGAATGTCCGTCTCGGGCCGCAGACCGCGCAGCCGCATCATGCGGTTTGCCAGTTCGAGGATGGAGACTTCTTCGCCCATATCCAGCATAAAGAGGTCGCGCCCGCTGGTGAGCGAATTGGCCAACAGGAGCAGGCTGACGGCTTCGCTGGTGCTCATAAAGAAGCGGCGCATACGCGGGTCGGTGATGGTGACAGGGCCGACCGCGGCAATCTGCCGCTCGAAAGTGGGCACGACGCTGCCCCGGCTGCCCAACACATTGCCAAAGCGAACCGCGGCGCACAGCATCTCCCCTTTTGCCTCCGCCGAAAGGACAAGCATCTCGCACAGCCGCTTTGTGGCGCCCATCACCGATGAGGGGTCCGCGGCTTTGTCGCTGGAAACGAGCAGAAAGCGTTCGACCCCAAAACGCAGACTGGCCTGCAAAAGAGTGTGGGTGCCCAGCACATTCGTCCGTATGGCCTGCAGGGGAAAGCGTTCCATCCAATAGACGTGCTTGTAGGCGGCGGCGTGGAAGACGTGCTGCGGTCTGTGCTGGTGAAAGAGGTGTTCGATGTCGGCGGCTTGGGTCACGTCCCCCACAATCGGCAGCAGCGGGTCGCGCTGGTTGTGCGCGGCCAGGGCGTGGCGCATCTCCAGGACGACTTCGTGCAGCCCAGTCTCGTTGTTGTCCAAAAGGATCAGTTGGGCGGGCTGTGCCCGCGCAATCTGGCGCGCCAATTCGCGGCCAATCGAACCGGCCGCACCTGTGACCAGGACGCGCCGCCCGCGCAGCAGCGCCCAAGCCGGGGCGACGTCCACAGCCAGGGGTTGGCGGCCCAGCAGATCGCCCACCGTTACCTCGCGCAGGGCGGGCAGCGCGGGCGACCCTTCCAATGTGGAAAGCTGATCGGGCAAGAGACGGATTTGCGCCGACGTTTGCATACAGCGGTCAATCATCCGGTGCAGTCTGGCCGGGGGGATGTTGTGGATGGCGATGATAATCAGTTCGATGGCGCGGCTGCGCGCAATCTCCGCCACCTGATCGCACGCGCCCAGCACCGGCAACCCGTGGATCAGCTTGCCGATCTTCTCCGGGTTGTCGTCCAGAAAGCCAGCCAGATAGTAGGCGCGTCCCGCCGCGCTCATCTGAATATGAAAGGCCAGGGCCTGCCCGGACTCGCCCGCACCCAGAATCAGCGTGGGTTTGCCGTCCGCCAGCAGACGGAGCAGGGAATTGCGCACGGCCCAGCGCGTGCCGGAGAAGAGACGCCGCCGGTAGCGGATGGCTGTCATCCCGGCAAAGGCGAAGAAGCCGCCCGCGACGACAACGCTGTAGGGCAGCGGGCGCGGGGTGATAAATATCTCAACGACAAGGATGGCCGCGGTGGCCAGGATGGCCGCGCTAAAAATTGCCATCACATCGTGGGCCGCGGCATAAGACCAGTAGCGCCGGTAATTGCCCATCACGTAATTGGCAAAAAGAAAGGCAGCCAACACGAAAACTGTAAAGAGAAGGCCCGCGCTCAGGTCCAACTCCGTCGTGACGGCGCGGCCAAGCAGGGCCAGCACAAAGGCGGCCAGTACAATCGGTATGTCAAAGAGCACCCACGTTCCGTAGCCGTGAAAGAGCCGGGAGATCAACGGGACGTGGCGGGTGAGATAGCCGGTCAGATAGAAGCGCATGTCAGAGTAGATCCGTCTCGCCGGTGCTGGGCAGCACACAGAAGGTGTAAAAGAGGATTTGCAGGTCCAGACCCAGACTCCAATTCTCCACGTAACGGCGGTCCACGCGCAGTTTGTCACGCATGACCCGGTTGATATATGTCTCCTCCCAACGCTCCCCTTGCAGCAGCAACTCTTCGTTGCGGTAGCGAATGGAGGCCAGACTGGTCATACCGGGCCGCACAGCCAGGACAATACGCTCGTCCGGGCTATAGTGTACCACATAGCGGGGGTCTTCGGGGCGGGGGCCGACCAGACTCATCGCGCCTTGCAACACATTGAGCAGTTGGGGAAACTCGTCCAGCTTGCTACGGCGCAGCAGACGCCCTACCCGCGTAATTCGATCATCGGCGGCGCGGGTAATCCCCGGCCCCGTGCGGTCGGCGTCCTGGCGCATTGTGCGGAATTTGTAAAGACGAAAGGGACGGCCATTGCGTCCGATGCGGGTGGGGCAGTAGAAGACTGGCCCCGGCGAAGTGAGACGAATCCAGAGAGCGACAATGACAAACACGGGCGCAAGCAGCAGCAGACCAAGCAGCGCGCAGAGAATGTCAAAAGCGCGTTTGCTCCAACGGCTGGAGCGCGCAGAAAGTAGCGGAGAATCCCAGCGGGAGACGAGAGTAGGGTCGTGCGGATGGGAAATCATTGGGATAGCCTTTTCCGTTCTGGTCACCGCCAAGAAAAGTGGACACGGATTGACACGGATTATCAAGATTTACACGGATAAAATCTGCGTAAATCTGTGGTTTCTGTGGTTTCTGCGTTCTGCTTTTCATTCTGGCGAGTGGTTGGGGATGAAAATCGGAAAGGGCGTCTGTCAGTGGGTGCGATGTTGTTGTGCGATGGAACAGACGGCCTCGATGACGCGTTGCGCGTCGGCGTCGCTCATTTTGCTGTAGATGGGCAGCGAGATGGCCCGCTGGTATTCACGGGCCGCAATCGGGAAGTCTTCAGGACGATAGGCGTAGTTCTCCCGGTAGTAGGGGTGCAGATGGAGCGGGATGAAATGGACACTGCATCCGATGCCCAGCCGCTTGAGCTCGTCAATAAATGTGTTGCGATCGATGCCCAGCCGCTCCGGGTGGATGCGCAACAGGTAGAGATGCCAGGCGTGTTGAATGCCAGGGCGCACAGTCGGGCATTCCAGGCTGGGCAGTTGGGCAAAAGCGGCGTCGTAGCGGCGGGCGATCGCCTGACGGCGCAGCCACATCCGTTCGACCTTTGCCAGTTGGGCCAGACCAAGCGAGGCGGCGATGTCGGTCAGGTTGTACTTGAAGCCGGGCGCGACGATCTCGTAGTACCAGCTCCCCTCAGCGGTGTAGCGTTTCCAGGCGTCCTTGCTGATGCCGTGCAGACTCATCAGCCGGCAGCGCTCGGCAATCTCGGCGTTCTCGGTGACGAGCATCCCGCCCTCGCCGGTAGTCAGGCTTTTGGTGGCATAGAAGGAGAAGCAGGTTGCAAGTTGCAGGTGGGAGGTGGTAGGTGGCGAGTTGCGAGTTGTGGGTTGCGGGTTGCGAGTGGCGGGTGGCGAGTTGCCAGTCTCCAGTCCCTGCTCCCCAGTCCCCTCGCGCCACGGCGCACCGATGAGGCGTCCGGCGTAACGGGTGGGGAGGGCGTGGGCGGCGTCTTCGATGACAGCCAGTTCGTAACGCTCGGCGATCTGATGGATGGCGTCCATATCGCAAGGGTGGCCGGCGATGTGGACGGGAATGATCGCGCGCACAGGTCTGCCCTGGCGGTGGAGGGTGTCGGCCACTTGCGCCAGTTGAACGGGGTCAATGTTCAGGGTGTCCGGCTGCACATCCACAAAGACAGGCGTGGCGTCGAAGTAGCGGATGACTTCGGCGGTGGCAGCGAAGGTGTAGGGGGTGGTGATCACAGACTCGCCGGCGCGCAGACCGATGGCTTCCAGGGCCAGGTGCATGGCCGCGGTGGCTGAGTTGACCGCCACGGCGTGGGACGCGCCGATGTAGGCGGCGAACGCGGCCTCGAAGCGATGGGTGACGCCGCCAGTGGTCAGCCAGCCGCTGCGCAGGCAGTCGCTGACCGCGGAGATTTCGGTTTCGTCAATGTCTGGTTGGGCAAAGGGAAGGAAGGGCATGGGGAAATTGTGAATGGTGAATGGTGAATTGTGAATGGTGAATGGAGGGGTTAGTCCACGCTGTTGGGTTTGGGTTGCGGTGCGGACCAGCGACGGGCGAAGGCGAAGAGCCCGATCAGAAAACCCAGACCGTAGCTGCTATGCAAAATGGCAAAGACAAGGGGCAGATGCAGCAGGTGTCGCCAGCCCTGGCGGGAAGCCACCCACAGCGACGCGCAGAGATTGACAAGCGCATAGAGAGCGACAACCGACAGCCAGAGCGTCCAAAAGAGCGGGTGGAGGAGGCCGAGCGGTGGCCCAGCCAGCAGACCGGCCACGAAAAGCGGTGGGACAAATTGTCGCCACTGCATCTGGCGCGGGTGCTTTTGTAAAACACGCACTTTCCAGTAGCCGTATTGGTAGTATTGTCGCCAGAGGGAGGCTGGCGTACTGCGGTTTACATAGTGGGAGCGTATGAGGGGGCTAAGAAGGATGCGCCCCCCTGCCTTGCGCAGACGATAGTTGAATTCGTCGTCCTGGTTACGCACCAGTTCCTCATCAAAGCCGCCGATGCGTTGGAAAACTTCCCGCGGCCAGGCACCCAAATAGACCGTATCCACCCACTCCTCATCCGCGGAATAGTGGAAGCGTCCGTCGCCCACGCCAAATGGAGAGCTGGTTGCAACCGCGACCGACGCGCCGAACGCGCCCTGTCCCACAGGTTGCATCCGCCCCCCCACATTGTCAGCGCCGGTGCGCTGCAACAAATCAACACAACGGCGCACGTAATCCGGCGCAATTTCCGTGTGCCCATCCACACGCACGATTACATCACCCCTGGCGTGGGCCAGCCCGATATTCAAGGCAGTAGCAACGATGCGGCGTGGGTTGTCGAGAAGATGAATGGTGAATGATGAATTGTGCATTGTGAATTGTGAAACAATCTCACGGGTGGCGTCGTCGGACATACCATCCACGACGAGAATCTCCATGCGCTGCGCCGGGTAGTCCTGGGCCAGGAGCGCGGCCAGCGTGCGCTCGATGTGGGCCGCTTCGTTGCGGATGGGGAGGATGAGGGTGATGAGGGGTTGCGCAGTCAACATCCTTTTCGCGCAACACCTATGATGATATATCGCCACTGGGCCGGCACGACTTTGTTCAGGCCCAATCTGTCCACCCACCCGAGCAGGTTGCGCTGACCGGAGGTTCTACCCAGAGCGCCCAGAAAACCTACCGTCGTATGTGAGACGAACGAAAACGGCGACAGAAACCCCACCATCTCCTCTATCGTCAGATAACGCCAATCTTTCCCCCAATCTACCCAGCGCCGCCGCAATAGCTGATGAAGCGGAGATGCAACCAGATTTTCGGCAAACCAGAGTTCACCCCCCGGTTTTAGGGCTGTAAACATTTCGGAAATTGCCCGCGCCTGCTTTTCTCGCTGATCGGATCGGCCAATCCCGCCGAGAACCGACTTGAAAAGCACAACGTCAAAGCATCCGCTATGAGGAATGTTCAAAGCATCCAATTGCGCGTAATCAATACGACTCTCTACCTGGTGAGCCGTATGTTTCCGAATCGATTCTTGGGTTGGCCCAAACAGATCTGTGCAGACGACATGCGCTCCCTGTAGCGCCAGACCCAAGGATAGACCACCGTTGCGGCTGCCAATTTCCAGAGCCAAGACCGACGCCAGGTCTTGGCTGCTGTGGCGTTCCCAGTAGGCGAGTGCGGTTGCCCAATTGGGTATATCCCACTCGATGATATCCCGAAGGAGATAGTTAGGAAGCGGCACGCAACGTATCTTTCAACAGTTGCTGCATAGATTCAACACGTTTCTGTATAGGAAAATGTTGCACGATACGCTGGCGGTATTTCTCTCCGTATTGAGTCTAGCTGGCCAGACCACGGGCGTCGTAGCCGCCCACCACTACCTACAGTCGCTCCGGAAGGTAGCTCTGGGTCAAACACCACATCCCGGCTACGGTCAATGTTGGCGGCTTCGTTGCAGATAGGCATGACGAGGGTGACAAAAGGAAGAATTTGCCGCCTATGTAGACGGACCTGACACAAATTCGGCATCAGATATTTCCCCGATCTTTGCTCGGCGATTAACAAAGAGAGCGTCCGTTGATCCAGCAAGGCCGTTTTGGTAGTGAAATCGATAGAACGTAACAAGTTCGAAATTTCTCTCTGCAAGAAATTTGTATAGCGTATCGAAGGTTGGAATATTGGCATACATCCGTGAGAAGATTATCTCAAGATAAATAATATGAATCCGATTCCCTTCAAGCATTTTGCGGGCACCATTAAGAACTTCTAGATCGAAACCTTGTGTATCTGATTTGAGGATATCGATATGACCAATCTGCTTTGATGCACAATACTCATCAAGTGTTGTTAATGTGAGTTCTCGTTGACTCACCACCGTTCCCCATCCATCACGATCCGGTTGCAGAAACGAACTCATGTCGTGGCTGGAGTTTTCAAAAAAGATTGCAGTTTGCTTTCGACTTCCCAAGCCCGTATTGTTTGGGAACACATCATCAAGGTGAGCAACATTTTCGAGTAGGATTTGAAATGTCGAAGCGCTTGGTTCAAACGAATGGACTGTCGCGTCTGGGAAATACTGCTTGAACCTCTGCACGGATTGACCAACGTTAGCACCGACATCAAAAATCATGGGATCCTTTGTCAACACCATACGTTGCATGTCATTAAATGGATCAACACCCAAGCTACCTGTCTGGTAACGACTCAACTCGTACCCTAGTGTACGAAATAGCATTCGAATATGATATTCAAAAGGATGTAACAGGGTCTCCATTCTTTTTTGCACGAGCAGTCTAACTCCCTTGGCTTTCCAGTTTATGACATGTGAAACGTGCGACCCAAACGACTTACGATATGTTTGGCACTTTATCAACCGAATAGAACTTCCTGAAAGAAAGGCTCATCGCAAAGAGAAGGGCTGAGCGTTATGTTGCTTTCCTTATATATAGTGGGATTCTACGTATCCCACTAT
>CAMDEX010000019.1 GCA_945897075.1 Litorilinea aerophila | reverse complement strand
CGCCGGTAGGAATAGGATACCTGATTTGGGGTAGAAAGGCCAACGGCTTTGGGGGGCGATGGTGAAGGGGGTGAGAAGTGTAAAGGAGTGGGAGAGTGATATGAGCAGGTTTTGGGGTCGTTGGAATCACTTTTCGACTGCTTGACAGGTGGGTGTGGGGGAGAGTAGAATGGGGACAACTGGTTCGGTTCTAACTGGCGACGCATCGAGCAACATCTACCACCAGAGGAGATCGCACCATGATCCGACCTGCGCCAATACATCAAGTATTTCAGGTCATTGCACGACCAGAATTCGTACTGGAGGTACGCTTCACCAACGGGGAAAAGAGCTATTTACAGCTAACTAAACATCTATCGCTCACAGGCTACTTTGCCCCGCTTGCGCAACGCGCCTTCTTCCAGCAAGTTTTTGTAGACCACGGCACTCTCTGCTGGCCCAACAATATCGATCTGGACCCGGTTGTCGTGTACGCCTGGACGGTAGGCGAACCAATCGAGCTAGCCGAGGCCGTTCCCACATCATGAAGACAAACGGATTCGCACGGGCCAGCGCCTGCGCGTTCACGGCGACGCCGGGTATGTGGAGTTGCTGGATGATCCGCTGGCGTAGTGCCCCGGCCAGCCCCTAGCCTGAACAATCGTAAACGAAGGGGAGAGTGGTGTGAGGCGTTTTCGGGTCGTTGGATCACTTTTCGACTGCTTGACAGGCGGGTGAGGAGGGGGTAGAATGGGGACAACTGAATTAGTCAGAGTACGACGTAAGTCGTTAAAAAATTAGATTTGGGGTTGTGCGGCAAAGTTTCGGTAAAGGAGAAATTTATATGCCATTTGATATGATTTTGATTGCTACTGCGGCCATATCCGCCTTGGCTCCATTTTTGTTGGAAATGGGTCAAAGTGCTGGCAAGAAGATGGCGGAAACGATCGGTAAAAAGACGGGTGAAGTTGCTGCCCACACTGGTCAGAGCGTCTGGGAAAAACTAACGTCACACCCTCAAGCCAAGAGTGTTGTGGATACATTGGCGCGGAAACCCGACGATCCCAAACGGAAAGAGATTGCCATTGAAGATTTGACGGCCTGTTTGAGGGAGAATCCAAGTTTTGCGCATGAATTGACTGAGTTGTTGGGTGGACAAGATGCGATTCAAAGCATTATTGCTGACAAAGAGGGGCGTATATCTGCCGCAAAACAAACCCTGGAAGGCGGTGGACGACAAACTATTGCAGCCAAAAACAAAGGCGTGATCGAAGACGTAGAGCAAATCAAGAAGAAGTGAGAAAGTTTTTGATGAGGAAGGGGATATGTCTGACTCTGAAAATTCACAGAACATCACTGCCAAAGAGGGTGGTATCGTCAAGAATGTTCTCCAGGCGATTATTCAAATACCCGGTTGGGCTTTGGTTGTGGGAGCAATCTCTATTGCTATTGGTTTTGTGCTGACGGGTTTAGCCATCTCAGTGGGTCCGTCGCTGCTGCCTACGCCTAGTCCTCTTTCCACGCCCGTTGCCTTCTCCGTCGCCTCGCCCGATGAGACCCTTCTTGTCATAGCCGATTTCGACAACCGGGCTGGTAGTAGAGTAAATATCGATCCCGCCCAGCGCATCTACAATTTGATTACGGAAAAACTACCGGGGCAAAACATTAAATTACGCGTAGAGCAGTATCACGTTTCCATAAAAGACACTGCCGAGGCCCATCGGGTGCTAAAAGCTTACGGCGCTACACTCTTGATTTGGGGTTGGTACGACCAGATTGGGGCTGAACCTGCTATCGAGCTGGATAAAGATAAAATCAGGTTGGCCAACCCCAAATCGCCCGAGTTCAGCCTGGCTACCCCAGAAAGCTTTGTCATCCGTTTTACTCGGGAAATTCCGGCCCAGGTTGGTTATACCGCCTTTTTTGCATTGGGGATGATGCAATTTCAACTGGGCGTAACAGAAATTGCCCAGAAGTTTTTTACGCAGGCTATTGATAGTGCCCGTGAAACCGGCACGGGTGCCATCAATCCATGGGAAGCCCTCATGTGGCGCGGTAATATTTATGTCTGGAGTCGCGAATATGGTTTGGCAATTACCGATTATAGTGAAGCGTTAAACCTGCACCCGCATAAAGAAGGATATTTCAATCGCGGTAGTGCCTACGGGGGACAGGACCAGTACGATTTGGCAATTGCTGACTACAGCAAAGCGATTGAGATTGACCCAACGGATAAGGGTGCCTATTTCAATCGCGGTATTGCTTACTGGGGACAGGACCAGTACGATTTGGCAATTGCCGACTACAGCAAAGCGATTGAGCTTGACCTAGCGTATAAGAATGCCTATTTCACTCGCGGTAGTGCCTACAGGGAACTGGGCCAGTACGATTTGGCAATTGCCGACTACAGCAAAGCGATTGAGCTTGACCCAAACTTCGCCGGTGCTTACGTTGGGCGTGGCAATGTTTATGCGGATGGGGGCAAATTCAGCGAAGCTATTGCCGATTACCAAAAGTCCATCAGCTTGGACCCATCTCCCTATGCCTATTGTGTTATGGGTATTACCTATACCAAGAAAGGCGATTTCGCTTCCGCTATCGCTGCACTCGAAGAAGGGGTGAAGTTGGATGTGCAGTCGCAATTTTTATGGTGCAAAACGGCATTGGATAATGCACGGCAAGGCATACCCACTCCTTGAAAGAGAAAAACGCCAGCCGCCCAATATGCGTAAAAGCGACAGGTTCACGAACCACCCACCGGGAGTAGCCTCGGCTTCGATTGTGAAGTTTGGTGGACTTCCCCGGTAGTTGGTGTCAGGCATGGCCTCTCCCCTGCGCTGCCCACTTCCTCTCTTGGCAAAACGTACCAATTGTGATACATTACCGATATGAGCGATGAAGCACGCTTGCGGGTGATCTTCTACCGAACGACGGCAGGCAACGAACCTGTGCGCGAGTGGCTCAAGGCGCTGCCACCAGAAGACAGGAAGATCATCGGCGATGACCTGAAGACTGCGCAGTATGGCTAGCCTTTGGGTATGCCCTTGATCCGTAAACTGGAGGCGGGTCTGTGGGATGTGCGATGCTGAATGAAAAGCATTTGGGTAGCAGCCTGGACGATTTTCTGGAAGAAGAAGGACGACTCGCCGAAGCGGAAGCGGTCGCAGTGAAGCGCGTGCTGGCATATCAGATTGCCAAACTGATGGAAGAACAGCAGCTATCTAAGGCGGAGATGGCACGCCGTATGTCTACAAGCCGGGCAGCGGTAGACAGGCTACTGGATTTTGACAGCGAGTCGGCAACACTGGCAACATTGGGGAAGGCGGCGGCCGCGTTGGGCCGCAGGCTGCATATTGCCCTGGTCTGATTGTGACCATCGGCTTACACTGTCAACAAAGTTTTCGCCAGTAACCGTTCGCTTGATTTCGATACGCCGCGCAGACTCGGCTACCCTTCGACAAAGCTCAAGGACACCGCTCAATCTGCGCTCACTGGTCTGGTAGCCTGGGTAGTACCCGCAGAGAAACAAAAAGCCGGATTCTTAGCGGAATCCGGCCTTTCATTGTAAACAACTCGACGGACAAGCCCCACGCTCTACGCGTCCTCGTGAAGACCCATCCCCGGCCGGCGCGGACGGTGGCGCTGGGCCACTTTCAGGCGTACCTGGCTGCGACGCAGGGCCAGCTCCACCGGACGACGTTCTTCGGCGGGCTGGTTGTGGCGTGATTCTTCGGCCCGGCGCAGAGCCGCCTCGGCGCGGGCAATGTCAATTTCCTCTGCCCGTTCCGCCGAGCGGGCCAGGACGATCACTTTATCCGGGCGCACCTCGACCACACCGCCGGTGACAGCGATATAGTCCGGCTCCTCGCCGGGCCGGTGCAGAATAATTTCGCCGATGTTCAGCGTCGTCAAGAGCGGCGCGTGCTGGCCCATCACACCCATCTGCCCTTCCACACCAGGCAGCGTAATCATCTGCACGGGGCCGCTGAACAACTCGCGGCGGGGAGTGACTATTTCGACTTGAATGGTCATACGTATATATCCTCGTGGCTAGAGACAACCAGACGAGTGAAACATGAAACGTGATTGTCCTCGACTGATCTCACGTTTCACGCATCACGTTTCAGTCCGAGAACACAAGGGACAGCAGTCAGGGATTTAGTTCCCCGCCCGCAGCCGCTCGCCCTTCTCCACAGCCTCTTCAATGCTTCCCACCATATAGAAGGCCTGTTCGGGCAGGTCGTCGTGCTTGCCGGCCAGAATCTCTTTGAAGCCGCGCACAGTATCTTCGATCTTGACAAACTTGCCCGACTGGCCGGTGAAGACCTCGGCCACGAAGAAGGGCTGGGTCAGGAAACGCTGCACTTTGCGCGCACGGGCCACAGTCAGCTTGTCATCTTCGCTCAACTCTTCAACGCCCAGAATGGCGATGATGTCCTGCAAATCCCGGTAGCGCTGCAGAGTCTGTTGCACACTGCGCGCCACTGCGTAATGCTCCTCGCCCACGATATTCGGGTCGAGAATACGGCTCGTAGAACCCAGCGGGTCCACCGCCGGGTAGAGCGATTGCTCGGCCAGGGCGCGTTCCAGGGCAATCGTAGCGTCCAGGTGGGCAAAGGTTGTGGCCGGGGCCGGGTCGGAATAATCGTCGGCGGGCACGTAAACGGCCTGCATCGAGGTAATCGAACCGGTCTTGGTCGAGGTGATGCGCTCCTGCAACTGGCCCATATCCGTGCCCAGTGTCGGCGCATAGCCCACCGCGCTAGGCAGACGGCCCAGCAAAGCGGAGACTTCGGAGCCGGCCTGCACAAAGCGGAAAATATTGTCAATGAAGAGCAGCACATCCCGGCCTTCGTCGCGGAAGTATTCGGCCATCGTCACGCCGGTCAACCCCACGCGCAACCGCGCGCCGGGCGGCTCATTCATCTGGCCGAAGACCATCACCGTAGACTTCAGCACGCCCGAATCCTTCATTTCGTGCCAGAGGTCGTTGCCCTCGCGGCTGCGTTCGCCCACACCGGCAAAGACCGAATAGCCGCTGTGAAACTCGGCCACATTGTTGATCAGTTCGGTGATAACGACCGTCTTGCCCACACCCGCGCCGCCAAAGATACCGGTCTTGCCGCCTTTGGTAAAGGGAGCGATCAGGTCAATGACCTTCACACCGGTCTCAAAAATTTCGGCCTTTGTGCTGCGCTCGGCAAAGGAGGGCGGCTGGCGGTGGATCGGATAGTAGGCTTCGGCGTCTACCGGTTCGTCGCTGTCAATGGCCTTGCCGGTCACATCAAAAATGCGGCCAAGCGTGGCGGGGCCGACGGGAACGGTAATCGGTTGGCCGTAGGAGTAGCACTCCACACCCCGGCGCATGCCTTCGGTGGTGCTCATAGCAACCGCGCGCACGGCATTGCCGCCCAGGTGCTGCTGCACTTCGCAGGTCAAAACCTTGCCACCGTCCAAGTCCACATAAACGGCATCGTAGATTTCGGGCAAATTCCCGCTGGGAAAAGCAAAGTCCACCACTGGGCCAACGACGGTACTCACCGTCCCGACAATTCTGGCGTTGCTTCCGTTGCTTCCATTTTCTGCCATAGTTCGCTCCGTATACTCCGGTGACTACGCATCACCACTTAACATTAGAGACTGTCATCGGGACAGAAACGTGATGCGTGAAACGTGAACAACAGGCGGTAATCTCACGTTTCACGTTTCACGTTTCGGAGGGCAAGGCGGGCTGACGGATCAATCTACCGCCACACTCCCACCCACAATATCCATCAATTCGCGCGTAATGCCTTCCTGGCGGGCTTTGTTGTAACGCAGGGTCAGGTCATCCACCAATTCGTTGGCGGCTTCGGTGGCGTTGCGCATGGCCACCATACGGGCCGAATGCTCGCTGGCTGAAGATTCGTAAACAGCCTGCAAAACCTGCACTTCGGTAAAACCGATCAGCACTTCGTTCAAAACAGCTTCAGGACTCGGCTCAAAAATATAGTCTGGGGCCATCGAGACCGACGGTTCGGCTGGCGTGACAGGCAACAGTTTATGCACAACGGGCTGCTGCACAAGGGTATTGACAAAATCTGTATAGATGGCATATACCTGGTCAACACGACCGGACCGGTAATCATCCAGCAGAATGTGGGTGATGGGCGCAATGTCGTTGGTGGTGGGTGTGTCACCCAGCCCCATAAACTCGGCCCGCACCACCGGATCGTAGCGCAGAAGCCAATCGCGGCCCTTGCGCCCGACGGTCACCACTTCCACCTCTTTGCCCTCGGCCCGCTGTTTGCGGATGAACTGGGCCGCCATACGAATCACATTGGCGTTGAAACCGCCCGCCAGCCCCCGGTCTGCGGTGACGAGCAGGATTCCTACCCGTTTAATGACGGGCCGCTCGTTGATCAGCGCGTCCAGACCGCCTTCGGTGGTGTTCAGCCGGGCAATATAGCTCAGAACTTCCTGGGCCTTTTTGGCGTAGGGGCGGGTCGCCAAGACTTGATTCTGCGCCCGGCGCATCTTGGACGCAGCCACCGCCTCCATGGCCTTTGTGACCTGGGAGATGTTCTTGACAGAACGGATACGGCGTCGAATTTCTCGTGTACTGGGCAAGAGACCCCTCCCTCTCAATCCGAAAAGCGGACGCAGATTACGCAGAAACCACAGATTTACGCAGATTTCTAATCCGCATTGATCAGCCCAATCCGCGTCATCCGCGTTCTATTTCCGGGGCTGTGTTCTAATCAGCGCGCATCAATCCAAATCATAAAAATCTGCGTCCGCCTCTTATCAGTTCTAACCGGCGCTCCAACCTTTGTTGAAGTCATCCAGGGCCAGACGCAGGGAATCCACACTCTGATCAGGCAGCGTTCCGGTGCGCATAATGTTTTGGCCGATCTCAGAATGGCTGGCATCCATAAAGGCGTGCAGATCGGACTCCCACTTCTTCACCTGTGTCACCGGCACTTTGTCCACATAGCCGTTGGTCACGGCAAAGAGGCTGAAGACCTGGTGGTGCAGAGACATCGGCCGGTACTGGGGCTGCTTCAGAATCTCCTGAATACGCTGCCCACGGCTCAATTGGCGCTGGGTGGAGGCGTCCAGATCGCTGCCGAACTGGGCGAAAGCCGCCAGCTCGCGGAACTGGCTGAACTCCAACTTCAGACGACCGGCCACCCGTTTCATGGCTTTGGTTTGGGCAGAGCTACCCACCCGGCTCACGGAGAGACCCACATTCAGCGCCGGGCGAATACCGGCGTAGAAGAGATCGCTTTCCAGAAAAATCTGGCCGTCGGTGATGGAAATCACGTTTGTCGGAATGTAGGCGGAAACATCACCGGCCTGGGTTTCGATGATCGGCAGAGCCGTCAGGCTGCCGCCGCCAAATTCGGGATCCATGCGCGCGGCCCGTTCCAACAGACGGCTGTGCAGGTAGAAAACGTCGCCGGGATAAGCTTCACGTCCGGGCGGGCGGCGCAGCAACAGGGAGACCTGGCGATAGGCTTGGGCGTGCTTGGAGAGATCGTCAATGACGATCAGCGCGTCCCGGCCCTGCTCCATAAACTCCTCACCCATCGCAGTACCGGCGTAGGGGGCCAGGAACTGGAGCGCGGCGGGGTCGGAGGCGGAAGCCGTGACCACAATCGTATGCTCCATTGCGCCGTTGTTTTCCAGAATTTGCACCACCTGGGCCACGGTTGATTGCTTCTGACCGATGGCGACGTAGATGCAGATCAGGTTCTTGCCCTTCTGGTTGATAATCGCGTCGATGGCAACCGCGGTCTTGCCCGTCTGCCGGTCACCGATGATCAACTCGCGCTGGCCGCGGCCAATCGGGATCAGCGCATCAATGGCGGTGATGCCGGTTTCCACGGGCGTATTCACCGACTTGCGGGTGACGACGCCGGGGGCGATACGCTCCACATTGCGCAATCTGTCCGTGTCAATCGGGCCTTTGCCATCCAGGGGCTGGCCGATGGCGTTGACCACACGGCCGATCAGCGCGTCGCCCACAGGCACCGAAGCAATGCGGCCCGTGCTGCGCACCAGATCGCCCTCTTTGATGGACGTATACTCGCCCATAATGATGACGCCGACCGTATCCTCGTTCAGGTTCAAAACCATCCCCACGACGCCGGATTTGGTGAATTCCACCAGTTCCGAAGACATAACGCCGCGCAGACCAGAGATAATGGCGATGCCGTCACCGACTTCGACCACTTCGCCCACGTCCACTTGGCGGGGGGACGGCTTAAAATTGAGAATCTGCTTTTTGAGTAAAGCAGTAAAGTCCTGTGTGATATCTTCCGTACGAATCGCCATGGGCGTCCCTCTCCTTCGAAGTCAGGTTGCGACTAGCGCACCGTCGAGGCGATGACCTCGCGCAGGGCAGTCAAGCGGCTGGCTACTGTGTGGTCGATCAGACTGTCGCCTACGCGCACACGCAGACCACCCAGCAAAGCGGGGTCCACGCGGAAGACAAAGACCAGCCCATCGCCGTGCTTGGCGGTCAATTGCTGGCGCAATTGGTTCTTCTCCGCCTCGCCCAATTCCACCGCGCTGACGATCTCCGCCTCTTGCGGCGCAGCCTGACCACTCAGGCTGCCGCGCAACGCGGCGCTCACCGCAGCGAGCAGATTGAGATCGCCTTCCTGGGCAAGCATATGCAGGAAGTTACGCACCTCGGCGGAAGAGCCGGCCGGGAGCAGCTTGCCCAATTGGGCCAAGCGTCCGTCCAGGTCTTGGCTGGGATCGTTCAATGTCGCCAGGGTGTTGCCTTGCGCCAGCGCATCAGCGACAGAAGCGAGCGTCTCTTGCCATTGCTCGACGATCGCTTCCAGAATAGCCTGCGCATAGCGGTCGGCTTTCATGCGCTGTGTGCTCATTTGCCACTCCCGCCCTGTTGCGCCAGATACTCATTCACAAAGCGCTCTTGCTCGGATCGATTCTGCAATTCCCGCCCCAACAATTGCTCGGTGGCGGCAATCGCCAGATCAGCGACCTGCTTCTTGGCGTCGGTCAAAATTGTTTGCACTTGGGCCTCGGCGTCAGCCTGGCCTTTCATGCGGATGTCGGTTGCCTCTTGATCGGCCCGGGAGCGAATCTCTTGTGCGATCCGTTCTGCATCCCGCGCCGACTGGGCACGCACCTCTTGCGCCTCGCGACGGGCTTCTTCCAAAATTTTCGCCCGTTCCTTCTCTGCCTCGGCGGCAGCGTTGGAAGAGCGTTCGACATCCTTCAGGCTCTGGGCAATGCGTTCCTTGCGCTTCTCCAGCATACCCAAAACCGGCTGGTAGAGGAAGAGACGCAACAGCACCATCAGGATGACAAAGTTGACGATCTGCGAGAGCAGCAGAGGGCCACTAATGCCAAGTTGTCCAAGTACTTCGCCCAAAATGTACCTCCCGATTTCTTGGCGTCGCCGGTTGGGCGACGTTCTTCAGCACCAATGAACGAAAGCCTAAACGAACTTGACCAGCAACGAGACGACCAGCGCATAAATCGCGATGGCTTCGGCAAAGGCAAAACCGAGAATCATGTTGGTTTGCACCAGACCAGATGCCTCGGGGTTGCGGCCCATGGCTTCGAGAGCCTTCGCACCAATCAGACCCACGCCGATACCCGGGCCAATAGCGCCCAGACCAATCGCCAGGGCAGCGCCGATTTCCTTGGCAGCTTCGATTTCCATTTGTTTGCACTCCTTGTGTTGAACAGAGAATACCGGAGAAAAGAGACTGGGGATTGGGGAGCGGGGATTGGGGAGCGGCGACTTTCCAGTCCCCAATCCCCAATCCCCAATCCCCAATCCCTAATCACTAGTGGTGGTCGTCGTGACCAACCATCGCCGTTGAGAAGAAGACCACAGCCAACATCATAAAGACAAAGGCCTGAATAAAACCGACGAAGAGTTCCAGCCCATAGAAAGGCATGGGCAGGAGGAAGGCGACCAGAAAGGCCATGACCGCCAGCAGCACTTCGCCGGCGAAGATATTGCCAAAAAGACGAAAAGCGAAGCTGATGATTTTGGCGATTTCGGAGATGAGTTCCAGGATACCAACCACACCGAAGATGGCCCCCATAAAACCCTTGCCGCCAAAGTTGAAGAATTTCTTGAAATACTTGCCACCCAAAGCGTTGATGCCGTAGTATTGTACCATCACCATCGTAATCAGAGCCAGGGCAAAGGTTACATTCAGGTCAGCGCTGGGGGCACGCAGGAGGGGCACCAGTTTGGCGTGGCCTTCCTCTTCCGCGGGGAAGAGGGAAAAGGCAACTTTTTCATCGGCAGCAACAATCTGCTGGTCAATTACAATGCCATGACCGCCATCTGTCTTCTCGGCCCCGTGATAGATGCCGATGCTGCCCACACCGGGGATCAGCCCGGAGTAGTTGCTGATGATGACAAAGAGAAAAATGGTCGCCGCAATGGGGAAGAAGCGCTTGGCATTCTTGCCCGCCACATTTTCCAGCAGGCCATAGAGCGCCTCGATCACCATCTCCATAAAGTTGACCAGACCGCTGGGGACGCCATCCTTCAACCCGGCCCGTGTCGCCAGGGCCAAAATGATCAGGATAATATCCACAATGAATGTGGTCAACAGCGCATTGGTGAACCAGGCGGGGCCATTCTCCAGCAGCGGTTCCGCGGCCAGAGAGACGTGGGGCGAAGACATCAAGGGCTTGAGAATGATACTTCCCACCAGGAGAACAATCACGCCCAAAGTGATGTTACGGCGGCGGGGATTCTGAACGAGGTTTGTGAAGAATCCGGCAAGTTTTTTCACTGGCTATACCCCCTCATCAAGCGAATTACGGATTAGTTCCCTGTTTGCTCAGTGCGCGGCGAGGGATGAAAAAGTTTCTGGAACTTTCTCTCCCTAGCGGGCCTGTAAACAAAGTTTCAGGCATCCCGCTTCGTGCAGTGCCAGGGACTTTGTTCAGAGCAGGCGAACCAACGAACGGTCAGCTTCTTCTGGCTGAAGTTGGTCCAGTACGACAGTCTGGTCGTCTCGTGGGTTCTTGTCTTCCGATTGATTGGCTTCTACAGGAGCGATGAGTTGAATCACCCGCCCCATTTCGGCCAAGACAGCCCGGCTGACAACAAAAGCAACAACCGGAATCGAGACAATCGCAGCCACCATCAACATCGAGAGCGATGATGGAAAGAGCGCATCAACGCCAAGACCGATCGACAATGGAATGGCAGCACTCACGACAAAAATCACAGTAAGTCGCCAAATGTTAATACGCGCGGACGGCACAAACATCTCCTGATTGTCAGCAGCCAAAGCAACTCCATGACTGCCACTCACACAATCGGCTAGAGGCTTCAAATTTTGCAGAAGCGCGCAGGTAGTATACCCGCCGCCTGCACATTGCGCAAATTTTCACAGGCGCAAATGCAACAAAGTTCGCAGGAAAGAAGTTCGACTTTTGTCAAAAGTCGAACTTCTTCAGGAACGCCCGCGGCGGGCGCTGCGTCGCGCATCCCGCTCGGCCCGGCGATCCCCCGCGCCGCTGTTCTCTGCACCCGCACTCTCGGCCCCGCGCATGGCGGCCAGGTAGCGCATGGACGATTCATCATTGCCGTTGAGCGCATCCGCGGCGTAGATCGAGTGGCGAATCTCCTTTTCCAGCGGGTTGGTAATGGCGCAGGTCATCCCCGCGGCAATCGCCATCGCGATAAAAGTGGCGTTGAGCAGTGGCCGGTTGGGCATACCAAAGCTGATGTTGCTGGCCCCGCACATTGTGTTGCAGCCCAGCTCCTCCCGGATCATACGCACGATTGTAAAAAGGGTGCGCCCGGCCTGATCCACCGCGCCTACGGGCATGGCCAGCGGGTCAATAATCACATCTTCCGGCGGGATGCCGTAGGTAGCGGCCCGCTCTACAATCCGTTTGGCGATGGCAAAACGCTCTCTAGCGTCGTAGCTGATGCCCCGCTCGTCGTTGCTGATGGCGATGACCGGCACTTTGTATTCGGCCACCACCGGCAGAATCGCTTCCAGCCGCTCCTCCTCGCCGGTGACGCTGTTGACAATCGGTCGGCCTTTGGCCGCCTTCAGCCCGGCGATGAGGGCAGGCACGACGCTGCTGTCAATGCAGAGGGGAATGTCTGTCACCGACTGGACGATCTCCACGGCCCGGATCATCAGTTCCGGCTCGATCTTTTGGGGGATGGCGCTGGGCACGCCCGCGTTGATGTCCAGAATGTGCGCGCCGGCGGCCACCTGGGCCAGAGCATCGGCCACCACCCGGCTAAAGTCACCTGCCTGCATTTCGGCGGCCAACCGCTTGCGCCCAGTGGGGTTGATGCGCTCGCCGATGATGACAAAGGGATGGTTCAGCCCGATGATGACGGTTCGGGTAGGGGATTTGACGACAGTTTCCACGGGTTTTCCTCGGATATTTGGGTATTGGGTTATTGGGTATTCCGACAGATTACGAATCCGTTCTTGTCTACATCCGTTGTAGTTCTACTCTACGACACAAACGGCTGCCGTGTCCAGGCAAAAGAGTGCCAGATTGTGCCAAAGGTGGGGATTGGGGATTGGAGACTTGGGAATGGCAATCGAGCCGCCCTTCTCCACCTGCAACTTTCCACCGCCGCCCCTACAGCCCCCCAAAGCGAAAGCCACCGAGCCACATGCCGGCGATGGGCGGTTCGAGCAGACTGAGCAGCGTCGCTGTCACAACCAACGCTGCCGTGGCACCGATGAGCAGACGGTTCTGGCGCAGAACTTCGCCCCAAGAGAGGCGGGGCATCAACGCCGGCGCGTCGCCCAGCGAACTCGTCGTGCCGAAGAGCAGACGGCGCAGTTCACGCACGTCACGGGGGCGTTCGTCCGGGTGCATCGCCAGCGCCTGGAAGATAGCCCGCTCGCTGCGCGCCGAAAGATTCGGGTTGATCTCGCGCAGAGGCGTGAGCGAGCCGGGTTGGAGAAAGCGTTCTTTGGCATCTTTGGGCGGTTGACCCGCCAGCAGGTGGTAGAGGGTTGCCCCTGTACTGTAAATATCGGTGCGCACATCGGTATGCCCGGTGTCGCCGCCGTACTGTTCCAGCGGAGTGTAGGCCACCGTGCCCCGCCCCTGCACGACCGTTACTGTACGGGTGTCGTCCGGCTGCAATACTTTCACCAGCCCGAAGTCAACCAGCTTCACACGCCCCTGGGGTGTCACTTTGATATTGCTGGGTTTGATGTCCCGGTGCAGCACAGGCGGCGTCTGGTTGTGCAGATAGTCCAGCGCATCCAAGAGTTGCGAAGCCCACTCCAAGACCTGTGACTCGGACAAGAGCGTATTGTGTTGTTTGCTTTCCAGCAGAATGTCGTGCAAATCCCGCCCCGCCACAAAATCCATTACCAGATATTCGCGCCCGATCTCGGAAAAGTAGTCCGATACTTTGGGCAGATTGGGGTGATCGAGCCGGGCCAGAACGCTGGCTTCCTGGTAAAACTGCTCGATCGTCTGGTCCAGCGGCTGGTTGGGATCGGTCATGCCGTGCAACAATTCGGGCAAAATCTCTTTGAGCGCGCAAACACGGCCATCCAGCCGCAAATCTTTGGCCTGATAGACCGCGCCCATCCCGCCCTGGCCCACCAGGTGGACGATCTCGTAGCGTTCGCGCAGGATCACGCCTTTTTCCAACAAAGCAGCCACTGTACAAAGTTCCTCTAGCCAACAGACGGCTTCTTCGGTATAATGCTTGCGCACCTGGCTTGCATTATACTACGTATTGCGAAAGTGGATGAATGAACCAATGAGCGAAACCTCAGTCACCGAAGACCTCGTCGCCCCGCAACAGGCCGCCCGCCCCGCTGCCCATCGGGAAAGCGCGATGATTATCCTGCGTCACGGCGCGGAAGCAGGCCGCCGTTGGCCTCTCCACCGGGACGAGGAGTTGCTGATCGGTCGCGAGGAGAATTGCGACATCCCCCTGCCCGATCGCCAGGTCAGCCGCAGCCACGCCCGCATCTTCTGGGAAAATGAGAGTTATTACATCGAAGACTTGAAATCGAAAAATGGCACACACATCAACGGCGAAGAGATCGTCGGTGTAGCCCGGCTGGAAGACGGCGACGAAATTCAGATTGCCCTGCGCTTCAAACTAGCCTTTGTCGACGCCGGGGCCACCGCGCCCCTCAACCTGGATGAGAATCTGCCGGGGCTGCGGCTGGATATGGAAACCCGTCAGGTCTGGGTCAACAACAAACTGATTGACCCGCCCCTCAGCCTGCACCAATACCGTCTTCTGCACGCCCTTTGGGAGTCGGGCGGCGGGGTGGTGACGCGGGAAGCCATCATCAATATCGTTTGGCCGGAAGCCAGCGGCGAAGGGGTGAGCGAGCAGGCCATCGACGCGTTGGTGCGCCGTCTGCGCGAACGCATCGAAGAATGCGACGCCGAATACCGCTATATCGTCACTGTGCGCGGCCACGGCTTCCGTCTGGACAACCGTTGAGAGTGGCGAATGACGAGTTGCGAGTGGCGGCGGAGAATGATGGAGAAGATTGAGCGCGGAGACGCGCAGAAAAGCGAAGATAGAGTGTCGGATGAGCCGCTGGGGATCTACGTACACATCCCCTTCTGCGAAAAGAAATGCCCCTATTGTGATTTTAATACCTATGCGAAATTGGACAATCTCTTTCAGAGCTATGTAGACGCGCTCTGTGTGGAATTGGCGATGTGGGCAGAGCGGATCGACGGGCGCACGATTCGTACAATTTTTGTGGGCGGCGGCACACCCACCGTCCTCAGCCTGCCCCAGTTGGCGCAGATTTTCGAGACGATCCAGCGTTGCTTTCGCCTCGCCCCCGGCTGCGAGATCACCAGCGAGGCCAACCCCGGCACAGTCGATCAGGCCAAATTCGCCGGGCTGGTCGGGCTGGGCGTCAACCGGCTGAGTATGGGTGTGCAGAGTTTCGACGCGGACGAGTTAACCTTTCTGGGGCGCATCCATTCGGTGGATGACGTGACGCGTGCCTACGCCGCGGCCCGCGCCGTGGGTTTCGAGAATATCAACCTGGACTTCATCTTTGGCCTGCCCAACCAGTCCCCCGCGGTCTGGGCCGCCACCCTGGAAAAAGCCATCGCCCTCGCCCCCGAACATCTCAGCCTCTACAGTCTGATCGTCGAGCCAGAGACGCCCCTCTTCCATTGGGTCGAGACGGGCCGCGTTCCTGCCCCTGACGACGATCTGGCCGGTGAACTATACGAAACGGCCATCACCCGGCTGGCGGGGACGGGATACAAACAGTATGAGGTTTCCAATTGGGCAAGAAGGGGATTGGGGATTGGGGATTGGGGATCGGAAAGCAACGACACCCCAGGTCTCCAGTCCCCAGTCCCCAGTCCCCAATCGCCGCTCCCCTGCCACCACAACCTCCTCTACTGGCGCAACCAGGAGTATATCGGCGTGGGGCCGGGTGCGCACAGCCATCTGCGGCTGCCCTTTGCCCATCCCACGGCTACGCCTACAGCAGACGGGGTGGGTCTGCGTTGGAGCAACCGCAAGCCTGTGCCGGGCTACATCGCCCGTGCGCAGGCGGGCGAGTCGGTGGTTGATTTCTGGGAGGAGATTGACGGTCGCACCGCGATGGGGGAAACGATGATGCTGGGGCTGCGGCTGGTGGAGGAGGGGGTGAGCCGGGCGCGCTTCCGCCGTCGTCACGGCGTGGAGATGGAGGATATTTTTGCCGTTGAGTTGGCCCGGCTGCACGGTCAGGGGTTGCTACAGATGGACGGCGAACGGGTCTACCTGACCCAACGCGGGCTGATGCTGGGCAATCAGGTCTTCGCCGCTTTCCTGGCCTGAAAAAAGTCCCCGGCACTTCACGCACTGCGCTGGCGGGAACTTCACCTACAGGCTCGCTGAGAAAGAAAGTGCCGGGGACTTTTTCATCCCCCGTGGCGTTCGACAGTGTATGAAGAACTGGCCTAAAAAATACGTAACGCAAGCTGACAGCTTGCGGCGCATGAAATCAACCACCAAGACACGAAGACACAAAGAAAAGCAAGAATTTTTTCCTTCGTGTCTTTGTGACTTTGTGGTTCAATCATCCCGGAGTACCGAATGTTACAAGCGATTGTCTTTGATTTTGACGGCACGATTTTGGAGACGGAAGGCCCCGACTACCAGTCCTGGCAGGAAATTTTCGACGCCCACGGCAGCGAACTGACGCTGGATGTCTGGATTCAGTGTGTGGGCGGCGCACCGGTGGGCTTTGACCCCTTCGCCATTTTGGAACGGCAGACCGGCGCTGTGTTGGATCGGATTGCCACCCACCAGACTCGGCGCAAACGGGTGTTGGAATTGATCGAACAGCAGCCGCCTATGCCCGGTGTGGAGGCGCTGATCGGCGCAGCCCAGGCCGCCGGGATCGGGCTGGCCGTGGCCTCCAGTTCGTCACGGGATTGGGTGGAAGGCAATTTGGCCCGGCTGGGGCTGCGCCACCACTTCCAGGCCGTGCGCACCGCGGACGATGTGGAGCGGGTGAAACCGGACCCGGCCCTCTACCGGCTGGCCGCGGCCGCGCTGGGGGCACATCCTGACCAGACGTTGGCCATCGAAGATTCGCGTACAGGGATGCTGGCGGCCAAAGGCGCGGGTCTGCGCTGTCTGGTTGTGCCCAACAGCGTCACCCGCTTTTCCGACTTTTCCCAGGCCGACCTGCGCCTTGACTCCCTGGCCGATCTGACGCCGACAGAACTGTTCGCCTGTTTTTAATAGAGAACACGGATGACAGAATTGACGGATTTGCTTGTGTCTATCATTCCGCGTTCCCGATTAACAGAGAAGAACCAGTGTTCATCAGTAGCTGCAAGAGCTTTTTGCAGTAAAATCAAGGTCAAATCCGTCAATTCTGCAATCCGTGTTCTACCCAAGGAGAGCCAATGATCCGCGCACTCTATCCCGGCACCTTCGATCCCATCCACAACGGCCACATAGACATTGCCCAGCGGGCCGCCTCCATTTTTGATGAACTGGTGATCGGCGTCTACGATGCGCCGCCCAAGAAGCTGCTCTTCAACACGGCAGAACGGGTGGCTCTCGTGCGTGGGGCATTGGCTCACCTGTCGAATTGCTCAATTGTCCCTTTTGTGGGTTTGACGGTAGAATGTGCGCGCACGATTGACGCGCGGGTCATCGTGCGCGGTCTGCGCAACCTGGCCGATTTTGAGTTTGAATCCCAGATCGGTCTGGCCAACCGGAAGATGGCCCCAGAGATCGAACTCTGCTGTCTGATCTCCAGTACAGAGTATATCTATCTGAGTTCGACAATCGTTAAGGAAGTAGCTGGACTGCATGGGGATATCTCGTCCTGGGTGCAACCGGCCATCGCCCAGGCCATGGCGCAACGATTGGCCGAAAACCGGGCTGATCTCCCCGGCACCAATCCGCCAGCGAAGAAGAGTGTCACCAAAACCCGCAGCAAACTGACCCACCACGGCTAAAATCCCCGGCGCTTTCTGTCCCAGCGAGCCGACATACCACAAAGTGTCGGGGACTTTCGGATAACTTGAGGGAACGGAATGGAAATCCTGCAACTGGTAGATCAACTGGAGCAAGTACTCAACCGCGGCTATCGGCTGCCGCTCAGCGCCTCGCTGGTTGTCAGCGGCGAGGAATGCCTGCGGCTGATCGACCAGATGCGCATCAGCGTGCCCAGCGCCATCAAAGAGAGCGAACGGATGGTGGCAGAGCGTGACCGCATTCTGGACGATGCGCGCCGCGAAGCCGATTCGATTGTCGAGCAGGCCCGGCAACACGCCCTGGAGATGATCAACCGGGACACGATAGCCCAGGAAGCCCAGCGCGAAGCCGAACGGATTATCGCCCAGAGCCGGGACGAGGCCGAACGTCTGGTCATACGCAGCCGAGACCAGGCCAATGCACTGATTCTTGACGCCGAAGATTATACGGTGGACATGTTGCAACAGTTGGTGGGTCAATTGGCCGGTGTGCTGCAGCAGGCCAAGAATGGGATTCAGGCCATCGAGGAGAGCCGCCAAGAAGCCCCCCCGGCCCCCGCGCCCGCAGCGCCGGTTGCCAGCCGCCCAAGCAGGACGTAGAATCAGTAGACCGCAGACAACGAACCGCCGACCGCCGACCGCCGACCGCCGACCGCTGGTGGTCGTAGGTTGGGTTTTCCTGGCAAGAGAGCGCCATCCACCCGACCCGCCTGTGCCGGGAGAAGCCAACGCACGGCTGAGAGGAGCCGGTCTTCCATCCTTCGAATGCCGCCAGTGCCCCCAAACCTACTTTGAACAGCGAAAAATCAACTCTCATTGCCCGGATACGGGGAACTTCTGATCTCCTGCGGGATCGTCCCCTTGCATCCCGTATCGCCGTCGGCCTGGCGCTGCTGCTTGCTCTGGCAACACTCTACTTTTTTGTTCGCTCACTGCTGCCCGCGGTGGCGCTTGGCCCCCAACAGACGGTCGTCACCGTCAACCCGAAGATGGGCGTTCACACCCGCTTGACCGACGAGGCCGAGGAGTGGAAAATCAAACGCAGCCTGGAGATGGTGCGCGAAATGGGCGCGCCCTGGATCGTCGAGTATTTTCCCTGGGCTTATTACGAGCCAGAGCCGGGGCGCTTCGCATGGAATCACCCGGACGCTGTGATCGCCCACGCCAACCGCCAGGGGCTGACGGTCATCGCCCGCCTGGGCTTTGTGCCCGAATGGGCGCGACCGCAGGATACGCTCCCCCTCTACCTGGACGAAGCGCAGTACGCCGATTTTGGCCGATTTGCCGCGGCTTTCGCGGCGCGCTACCGGGGGCAGGTCCGCCACATCATTTTGTGGAACGAACCAAACCTGAGCCAGGAGTGGGGATTTCGGCCCGTAGACCCAGAAAGCTATACAAAATTGTTGAAAATTGTCTATCCTATGCTCAAGCAAGCCAACCCGGATGTGCAGGTGTTGGCTGGGGCGCTGGCCCCCACACTGGCCCCACCCGGCAGCGAATGGGGGATGGATGATCTGATCTATTTACAACGGATGTACGACGCCGGGGCCGCCGACTATTTCGATAGTCTGGCCATCCACGCCTACGGCTGGAGCTTTGACGCCGACGACCCGCCCGACCCGCAGGTAGTCAATTTCCGCCGGGCCGAACTGGCGCGCGGCCTGATGGTGCGCAATGGCGACGGCCACAAACAGGCGATCATCACCGAAAGCGGCTGGAACGATCACCCCCGCTGGAGCCGTTCAGTCACAGCGGCGCGGCGCATTGAAAACACCATCCGTGCCTATGAGTTGGCAGCCAGTTGGCCCTGGTTGGATGCTATCGCGCTGTGGGCCTTTCGCTACCCCTGGGATGCCAAGAGCTACCAGGACCATTACACATTTGTCGGCACAGATTTCGAGCCGAAGCCGATCTATTGGGAAGTGCAGGGCTATGCCCAGGGCGTCAGAGAGGCTCAATGAATAGCCTGTGCAAGCGCCAAACCCGCCAGGTTTTCCGAAACCTGGCAAGTCACCAGCAACACCTGCTTCTGGCCTGCGCAGCGTTGGTCATCGTCGGGCTGCTTGCGTTTGGGTGGATCAATCGCTACTTTCTGACGAGCGAGGACGGGACGTGGCAGCGAATCCAGCAGAGCGGCGTCTGGCGGGTGGGGATGGACCCCAGTTTTCCGCCCTTTGACCTGCTGGACGGAGCGGGCCAGCCCACCGGCTTCGATGTGGAGCTGGCCCAGGCTATCGCGGCCCGGTGGGGGGCGCAGGTGCAGATCGTTGCCATCGGCTTTGACGGGCTGACCGATGCGCTCCTGGCCGGGAAGGTAGATAGCGTCGTCAGCGCACTGCCCTATGATCCCCGCTTGACCGAAGACCTGCGCTATTCGAGCAGCTATTTCGAAGCAGGGGTACGGCTGGCCGTTGGCAAAGAGTCCCCCATCCGGGGCGTGGACGATCTGGCGGGGAAACGGCTGGCGGTGGAGTGGGGCAGCGCCGGCGACGCGGCAGCCCGTAAATTACAGCGCGGCGATCCCACCCTCCAGCGTCTCACCTTTCCCAGCCCCCAGGCAGCCGTCGAGGCGATGCTCAACGGCGCGGCGGACGGGGTGTTGGTGGATGGGGTGACGCTGCGCCAGATGCAGGGGGAGGGGGCCGACCTGTTGGCCGTAGGCGCTGCCCTGGAGAGCAACCCTTACGTCATCGCGCTGCCTTTGGCAGCCTACACACTACACGAAGAGATTGAGTCTGCGCTGACAGATTTTGTGACGACAGGTTTTCTGAACGCATTGGAAAACCGCTGGTTTTCAGAATAATTCCAAGAAAATTTTTGGACGCTGATGAACGCCGATTACGCAGAGCAAATCCGTAAATTCTGTCATCCGTGTTCTAAAAACTTTTCCCGATTTTACCAGGAACACTTCAACAATGAACCCAACACACCCTATACGCATCGCACTGATGACCGACACCCACGCCTGGCCGGGTGCAACCCGCGCCTTTGGCGGGGAGCAAGAGCAACTCCAGCCCTCGTTTGCAGCCATCTACGCAGCGTTTTTAGAGGATGTTCAGTCCCAGTCGCCAGACATTTTGATCCATTTGGGCGATTTTACCTGCGGCGGCGGCGCATTTGAGATGCCGCACGCGGCCTTCTACGCCGCGCTGGAACGCTTGAACCGCGACCTGCGCGCCGCCGCGCCCCAATTTTATGGCGTGCCCGGCAACCACGACTGCCCCGCCGCGTCAGATGACTATTCCTTCTGCGAAGGGCTGCTGGGGCTGGCTCCTCGCCTGGGGCGAACGGTTGATACGGGGGTGGCCCGCCTTGTCTTTCTCCACAGCCAGGGCCACAGCGACGAGCAGCGGCTGGCTGCCCTGCCCAAAGACCCCACCCACGGCTGGATCGCCGACGCCGAATTGGCGCGGCTGGATCGCTCCCTGGCTGAAGCGGGCGGGCGGCCAGTGATTCTCTTCACCCACCAACTGCTCCATCCCTGGGCCAATCCCCAGCCCTGGCGCACGCTTTACGCCACGGCAAACAGCGACGCGGTCTTGGAGATTTGCGCCCGCCACGGCAACGTGCGGGCCGTCTTTCAGGGCCACGCCCACATTTTGGACGCGCAGGAGGTGATGGTGGGCGACCAGCCGGCGCGCTTTGTCGTCACGCCCTCGCTGATTCAATTCCCGCTGGGCTGGCTGCTGCTGACGCTGACGCCCACCTCTCTGCGCGTCCAGTACCGCCCCCTGCCCTTACCCGAACTCTCTCAACGCAGCCGCACAGCCGGTGCCGGTTCCGACTGGCGCACACCCGACCCGGCCTGGCACGATTTCACAATCAACCTGCAGGGAAGCGGCCGAGGGGGCGACGCATGAGAAAACCGGCCTATCGCATCGAAACGGAGCGCACAACCCTGCGCTGTTGGCAGCCAACGGATGCGCCTACGCTCAGCGCGGCGATGGAGGCCAGCCTGGCGCATCTGCGCGAGTGGATGCCCTGGACCGCGGGGGAACCGAAAAGTCTGGACGAACGGATTGCATTTCTACGCGGGGCGCGGGCCGCGTTCGACAAAGATGAAGACTATATTTACGGCATCTTCAACCGGGACGAAAACGCGGTCATCGGCGGCAGCGGCCTGCACAAGCGGGACGAGGGCAACTGTCTGGAGATCGGCTACTGGATTCACGTAGCCTATATCAACCGGGGACTGGCGACAGAGATCGCGGCGGCGCTGACAAAGGCTGCCTTTGCCATTCACGGGGTGGATTGGGTGGAGATTCGCTGTGATCCCAACAACATCCGCAGCGCGTCTGTGCCGCGCAAGCTGGGCTATACCCACGAAGCCACCCTGCGCCGACGGCGCACGACGCCCCAGGGCAAAGCCGAAGGAACGATGATCTGGTCGCTCTTTGCCGACGAATTTCCAGACAGCCCGGCAGCACAGGCAAGAATAGAGGCGTTCGATGCGCTGGGGCGGGGAATGAAGATGACAGGGTGACAGGGTGACGGCGGACGGCGGTCTACGCCGCCAACTTCTCTGTCTGCGCTGTGGGTCGGCGGGTATAGCGCCAGAGAATGGCGACGATGGCGATCAGCAGCGGGAGAGCCGCCGCGATCTGCCAGAACCAGGGCGAGTTGATCTCCAGCCGTTCGAGCAGCGAACGATCCACCACCCCTTTCTCAAAGAGGGGATGGGCAAAGATGCGGCGCTGGGCGGCCTGTTGGCGGTGGGTGGAGAGGAGAGCCTGGCGTAGCTCCTTGCGGAAGCGGGGCGATGGATAGGCAGGGCGTACTGTATAGGCCACCCGCCCGGCCAGATGGGTCAAAACAGTAAGCTCGTCGGCGTCCGCAGCCACATAGGGCACCGGTTTGAAGGGCTGGGATCGACTGGCGACAAGAAGCTGGGCGTGGGCATCCAGCACATCTGCCGGGTCCAGGGCGTCGCTCTCCCCGGCAGCCAACCACCCGGCCCTTTCCAGCCAGCCGTGGGGGATGCGTTCGCTCAGCCGCGCGGACCATTGCCAATAGCCATCAGTCGTGTTGTGATTCCCCTGTTTCATCCGCATCTTCCCTTCCCCAAGCGTAGCCCTTCAATTCTTTACGCAGCGCGGCCAGTGTCCGAAAATAGAGGGATTTGATCGCGCCTTCGCTCTTGTCCATCAGTTCACCGATCTCCAGATTGGAGAGCCGGTTGCTGAATTTGTAGATCAGCAGATCGCGGCGTTCAGCAGGCAGCCGCTCGATGGCCTGCCAGAGGGTTTCGTGCTCCTCTTCGCGGGCAATCACCTCTTCCGGTTCGTTCTGCTTGCGTCCGGCCAGGTTGAGTATGTCAAAAGGCACAAACTGGCGGCGGCTGTTGTCCCGGTGGTGGTTGGCGACCAGATTGTGGGCGATGCGGTAGAGCCAGGCCGAAAAGGGCAGCCCCCGATCTTCGTAGCTGTCCAGCTTGGCCAGCGCCCGGTAAAAGGTGCGGGCGGTCAGATCTTCGGCTTCCTGCCCGTTGTGGACCCGGTTGTAAATGTAGGCGTAGATGCGGTCCACATAGCGTTCGTAGAGAAGGCCAAAGGCGTTGGCGTCGCGCTTGGCCTTTAGAACCAGCAGGGCCTCGGCTGCTCGCTGGGACGAAACCGGATCACTGCCGGCTTCCGGAGCAGCGGGAGAGAGCCGGTTGTCGGCCACGGGCTTCACTTTGCTTTCGCCCACCACACGCTCATTGTCAATCACAGATCAGAACACCTTTTGGGTCAATTGGTTACGCGGTTATCGCGAGTTGCGGGTTGCAGTTGCGACGGATTCGCTGACGGAAATTGAGAAACAACTGTACCCATTATAGGCATAGGCGATTGTTCTGGGCAAGCCCGCACCGGGCGTATTTCACGTTGGGGCAAAACAAGTGCCGGGGGGACTTCTGGTCGAAGTATGCTAAGCCCCCGGCGCTTTGCATCGCCTGTAAGGATGCCGTATAATCGAAGAGGGTAGTCTGCCGTCTGCGGTCTGCGGTCTGCGGTCTGCCGTCTGCGGTCTGCCGTCTGCGGTCTGCCGTCTGCGCTCCACTGAATATCAGTACTTCACACAACCTCAGAGAGGAAGCTCCCGATGAACACATCTGTGCTTGGAATGCTCATTTTCCAGTTGATTGCTGTTCTGGTCGGACCGCTGCTTCTGGCCCTCTGGATTCGCCGTCGCTACGGCGCGGCCTGGAGCAGTCTGGGCTGGGGTAGCCTGACCTTTCCCCTCTCCCAACTGCTGCGCATCCCACTGCTTCTGGGCACAGCCGCGTTGGTCAACCCCTACGCCGAGAAATGGGACGCGGCGCTGCTCTTTTGGGTCAATTTCGTCGTTCTCAGCCTTACCTCCGGCCTTTTCGAGGAGGGCGCGCGCTATCTCATCTTGCGCTGGGCGGCCAAGGGTGTGCGCGATTGGAAAGAGGGGCTGCTCTACGGCGTGGGCCACGGCGGGATCGAGGCGATTCTGCTTGTAGGTGGCACGGCCATTTCCAATATCGTCCTGCTGCTGATGGCCGATCAGGTGCTGGCCCAACTGGGGCAGATGGCCCCGGAGCAGGCCGCAGCGGTGACAGCCCAACTCGATGCGGTGCGTGGGCTGACCTGGCTGTTGCCCCTCTTAAGCATCTGGGAGCGGGCCATTGCCATCGTTCTGCACATCGGCCTCTCCCTGCTCGTGCTGCTGGGCGTGTTGCGGCGCACCTTCCGTCCGGTCCTCGCCGCGATGCTACTCCACGCCGCGTTCAACGGCGTGGCGCTGCTGGCGCTGCGCTATACAAGCGCCGCCGGTGTGGAAGCGCTGTTGACGGTCCTGGCGCTGGCCCCGCTCTATCTGATCTGGCGGCTGCGGCCATCGCTGGATGGGGCGGTGGGAGAGGGATAGTATACCACCCGCGCAACGCCTTTGCGGGTAATTCTGAATTCCATCCGATGGGATACGAGTATCTCACGTTGCTTGCCTTATGCAAATACCGCCACGTATTCACTGACTGAGTGCGGATGGGGTACGGGCAAGCCATCTTCTTGCAACATTTCCAAATGCAAGACGATAGCCTCTTGAATCAGCGTTAAGTCTTCTTTTCGTGTGTCACCAACGGCAACGCAACCGGGCAAGTCGGGCACATAAGCCCCGTAACTGCTTTCACCTTCTTCGATGATAACCATATATTGCATAGACTACTCCTTCAGTTGGGCCTGCTTTAAGACACTATTGAAAGTGCCTGGTGGCATTTCTTTTCTCAGCCCCGCCACCAGCGCCCCAGTGGCAGCGCCCGCGCCACCAGCGCCATCTCCTCGCCGCGCAAGCCGCCAAGCAGAGCGAAGATCGCCGCGTAGACGATCCACCCCGTCCCCACCGCCAGCCAGACGGAGAGACCCGCGCCCGTCAGCCCGTAGATCGTCGCCGCCATCCCACCCAGCGCGACGACGGGCCGCCAGAGCAGATCGCCCCACGCCACCCGCCCCACATGGCGGCGCACGCTCCAGTAGAAGGGGATGAGCAGACTGAACTCGGAGAGAATTGTCACCAGCGCCGCGCCGATGTAGTCGAAGCGGGGGATGACGAGCAGATTGCCCACCACATTGAAGACGACGCCCAGAATGAAAGCCCAGGTCAGGTAGCGCTGCTGGTTGACCGCAATCAGCACGTATTGGGTCACAGAATTGACAAAGCCGATGGGGATGGACCAGATAATCACCTGCAAAGCCAGGGCCGAACCGCCCCGGTAGCTGATCTCCCGGCCCAGCAGGATGACAGTATCCGGCACATTCAGAAATTCTGCGCCGCCCAGAATGTAGATCAGCGGCTCGGCCAGCGCGGTGACCGTCAACGCCAGGGGCAGGCTGACCAGCAGGAGCAGGCGCAGACTGAGCACATACGAGCGCAGCAGCCCCTCCCCCTCGCGCTTGGCGTAGCGGCTCATCAGCGGGAAGATAGCGAAGGTGAAGGTGCTGGGGATGATATTCAGCCCGTCCAAATACTTGAGCGATGCGCTGTAGATGCCCACGCTGAAGGCCCCGGCTAGGGGGCGCAGAATCCAGAGGTCAATGCGCCAGAAGATCGTCGCCAGCAGGTGGTTGAGCATCAGCGGGCCGCTCTCGCCCAACATCCAGCGCTGCAACGGCCAATCCCAACGCCAGACGGGGCGCAAGAGAGTCCGGCGCACCAGCACGACCAGCCAGAGCAGTTGGATGAGATTCATCAGCAGACTGACACCGGCCAACCCCACAAATCCCCAGCCCAGCAGCAGTACCAGCGCACCCAGCGCCACCTTGAGCAGGGCCACCGCACTGCTCAGCCCTGCCGGATATTCCATCTTTTCGTAGGCATAGAAGAGATTGCTGAAGGCGTCGGCCCAGTTGGCGAAGAGCATCGCCACGCCAAAGATGGCGATGGCCTGGATTTCCTGGACGCCGATGCTGCCGGTAAACCAGTAGCCGCCCGTGACCAGCGCCAGCACGGGCAGACTCGCCAGCCAGAGCAGCGTGCGCAGGGCCAGTACATTTGTCAGATAGCGGCTGGCCTGTTCTTTGTGCGCGGCCACGTCCCGGGTCAGCAGTGTGCCCAGCCCGTAGCGGCTCACAATCTCGAAGAAGCCGTAGACCGCCACCACAAAGGCATATTTCCCCGTCCCTTCCGGCCCCAGCAGACGCACGTAAAGCATCGCAAAGGCGAAGTCAATCGCTTTGTTGGCGAGACTCAATCCCATCGGTACGAGAGAGTTCTTGGCGACGGTGCCCATTTCATCGCCCGCATCCGCCGGGCGGTAGTAGCGCCCCCACAGCCACCAGAGCAGCAGCAGCAGCCCGGTCATCCCGGCCAGAAAGCTGATGTAGAGTCCCAGTTTGAAGCTCAGCGGGCTGTAGACAAAGCGCACCGTCCATTGGCCGTCGCGGGGCAGATAGACCGCGCGCAGGCTGCCATTGGCCCGGTAGATGGGCAGTTCGCTTTCCTGATTTTCGCCGCCGCCAAAGGGGCGCAGATAGGCTTTCCAGCCGGGCAAATAGGCGTCGGCCAGCACCAGCCAGCCCCGGTCGCTCAGGTTGACATCCACAAAGACGCTGTTGGCGGTGTAGCGGCTGATCGTCGCCTCGGCCAGTTGCGGGCTGGCGGGGATCAGCGCGTTGGCATCGGCGGGCGTCTCCTCGATAAAGACAAAACGGCGCAAGTCCATCTCCAGTATCGGCTGACGGTCCGCGGGCGTCACCAGCGCCTGTTGGACGATGAAAGCCCGTGCAAAGGCTTCGCTGTTCTCGTAAACACGCAGCGCATTCTGCCCCTCCCCCACAGTGGGGGAGGTTGGGTGGGGGTAAATCTCCATCCACCCCGCCACATCGGGAATAGGTTGCTCAGAAAAAACGTATTTCACGCCCAGCAGGTCGATCAGCGGATTGTTCAGGCCGAAGGGGGAGATACCCGTTGCGTAGAGGGGCGCGATGCGGTTGTAGAGCAGCTCGCCGCGCTGGTCGGCGATGCGGCTCATCAGCGCCACATACTGCTTGGGGATGATCGAATCGTAGCCGCGGATGTCCTGCCAGCCGTAATACATCCCCACATTGGCGTTGAAGGTTTTGGCACCGGGGAGATCAAACGTCGTAAAACGCCAGGGAGGGTATTGGATATTGGATATTGGGTATTCCGTCGTCGGTCGCCCGTCGTCGGTCGTCCGTCCCTCGCGCTGGTTGATAAATTGCACGACAGGCGGCACAGTGCGCAGGGGCGAGAGGGCCGGATCGGTCGCCGGGTTGAATGTGCCGTGCGCAGCGAAAAGATCGAGGAAGACGATGGCTACAGCGAAGACGCCGAGGCGAGTTGCGAGTTGCGAGTTGCGAATTGCGAATTGCGCGGTCTGCGGTCGGTTGTCCGTCGTCCGTCGTCTAAGCAGCCAGACGACAATACCACTTAACGTCGCAAACGTGCCCAGTTTCAGCAGCCCCACACTCTGGTAGCCCCAGAACATCCGGCCATCGGCGAAGGCCATACGCGCCAGATCGCTGCCGTCAATCACCCGCTGGGCCAGGGCGAGGAAGGGGGCGGGGAAGAAATAGCTCGCAAGGACGATTGAGAGGAGGGCAATGCCTGCGGCCACGAACAAAATCGAGATATTAGATAGTAGATATTTGGCAGTGACGCGCAACCGCCCAATCCCCAATCCCCAATCCCCAATCCCTAATCGCAGCAGTTGCTCCAGCCCAATCCCCCCCAGCACCGCCATACTGAGCGTGAAGGGAAAGACCCAGCGGAAAGGGCTGTGGAGCTGATTCCAGCCGGGCAAGCCGTAAAAGAGCAGGGCGTAGAGTGGCGTACCAAAGGCAAAGAGAAGCGAGAGGAGGGCAAGTGCGGCGAATAGAAAGGTGGGAGTGGCAAGTTGCAAGTGGAAAGTGGCAGGTGGCAGGGCCGACGACGGACGACGGACGGCGGACGACTGGTCGCGGCGAGACATTGCCACCTGCCACATGCCACTTGCAACTCCCACAGCCGCCAATAGCCACGTCAACACTCCGACGTAATTGCCGCCTTCGACGTAATTTTTGATGCCCCAGAAAATTGTGTCCGTTTTCTCCCCCAGGGCGTTGACCGTCGCCGGCACCCAACGCAGATTCCACAGGTCGAACCAGACGTGATGGCTGGGGTTGCCGAAAACGTCGGGCAGGAAAAATGTGAGGATGTGACGGCTGGGCCAGGCCCAGCCCACCACCTGATCGTAAAAAGCGGAACCCTCCCGGAAGTTCAGGTTGACCAGTTCAAAGAGAGGCAAAATCTGCACTGCGCCGGAAGCGACGCCGAGCAAAGCGAGGACGAGCAGCCAGACGGCGAGTTTTGTGATGCGGGTTGCGGGTTGCGGGTTGCGGGTTGCGCTATCTGTCCGCTGTCCGCTGTCTGCCGTCTCCCCCTCTGCGTCTCTGCGCCTCTGCGGGAGATTTCTCTGCGTCGCTATCCGTCTCCACGCGATGAGCAGCCGGGCCGCGGCGTACATCCCGGCGACCAGCAGTGTGTAATAGAAAAATTCCGGGTGGCCGGCCAGGGCAGTCAGACCGATGACCGCCGCGCCCGCGATCAGATAGGGGATGGGCCGGAAGCTGGCCGCGCCCTTCTCCTCCTGCTTGCGGATGATCTGCTCGATGATCGCCAGGAGCAGGGGCAGCCAGGCGGCCGCCGCGATGACCATCGAAAAGACGACGCTGACGATCAGAAAGCCGCTGAACTGAAAGACGACCCCGGCGTAGAGCGCGGCCACCGGGCGCAGACGCAGCGCCCGTCCCAGCAGATAAGCGTTGATGCCCGCCAGCGCCAGTTGCAGCGCAGTGAACCAGCCGTAGGCCGCGTCCAGGGGCAAAAGATAGAAGAGAATACTGAGCGGATAGAGCGCACTGGATTGGCCCGCGGCCAGAAAGGGGATACCGGTGAAAATCTGGGGATTCCACAGGGGAATTTCACCGCCTGCCAACGTGCGCTGGATGTGCAGCTTCCAGACCGCGTTTTCCAACACCAGATCGCTGAGCAGATTGTTGTGGGGGATCAGCCCCGGCTGGAGCGAGCGCCAGGGTTCAAAAGTGTAGAGGTTGTCATAGGGCAGCAGCGTCTTGCCCGTAAAGAGCACCGGCCCAAACCAGAGCAGGGGCAGGAGAATGAGCAGAAGTAGAGAGAGCAGATCGGGGCGACGTTTCATATACGGTGGAACACCAGAGCGAAGAAGCGAAGAAGCGTTCAAGCGGGGAAGCGTTCAAACGTTTGAACGCTTGAACGCTTCTTCGCTTTCTGTGCCGCCACACCAGTTCCCACACCCGCCAGGCCGATTCCAGCTTGACCGGAATGTCCATTTTGCTGTGTCCGATGCGCCGGTCCTCAAAATGGATGGGGACTTCAATGATGCGGTAGCCCAGCCGCTCGCACAGATAGGCCATCTCCACCTGGAAGATGTAGCCGTTGCTGCGGATATTTTCCAGACCGATCTCCAGCAGCGCCGCACGCCGCCAAAGTTTGAAGCCCGCTGTCATATCGCGCACACGAATACCCAGCAGTGTACGGCTGTAGAGATTGGCCCACCAACTCAGAAAACGCCGCCACCAGCTCCAGCCCTCGTCCAGGGAGCCGCCGGGCACGTAACGGCTGCCGATAATCACATCCGCGCCGGTGGCGAGGATGACGCCCAGCATTGCCGGGATATAGCTGGGGGAGTGGGAAAAGTCCGCGTCCATCTGCACCACAAATTCCGCGCCCTCGGCCAGGGCCTGGGTCATCCCCGCCACGTAAGCCGTGCCCAGACCGCCTTTGCCCACGCGATGCAGAACGCCCATACGCGCTGCGCCGTTCCGGTTGAAACGGGCCGCCAGCTCGTCGGCGATCTGCCCTGTCCCATCCGGCGAGTTGTCGTCTACAACCAGCAGGCGCAGACTGGGCAGATGCAGCCCCAACACAGCTTCGCTGATCGCGGCCAGATTCTCCGCTTCGTTGTAGGTGGGGATGACGACCGTCACCGGCGTCTGTCGCCACGCCTGGGGCAGTTGGGTTGGCTGGTTGAAGGGCTGTGGCATCGAGCATCTCACACGGACAAAAGCGGACGCAGATTAAAAAAATGAAACAAAGATCAGCGCAGATCAATGCAGATCATAAAAATCTGCGTCCCTGTCTTCTTTGTGTCACACGCTATACAAGCGCGCAATTGTAGCACGCCCCACGCCGAATAAACAATTGTCGGGCGATGACCGATGACTACCGCAATTCCCACCTGGGCAGTACAGCCGCTTTTCCCCTGCTTGCGCCCCTTCGTCTTACGGGGTACAATCCTGGCGAACAGATTTCCTGCAAGCTGACAGCTTGCGCCACGGGGGAGACCCGCCCATGCCCGATTTTTCTTTGCTGGAGCGTTTCCTGGCCGCCCCGGATGGGGAAGACGCTCTCTCCGTCATCGCCGCAGAGCCGGACGCGCTCCTCTCCGACGAGACGCTGGCCGCCATTGACCGGCGCATTGCGGCCACGCCGACCCCACCCGCCCACTGGCAGGAACGCCGGGAACTGCTGGAAAGTCTGCGTGGGATGCAGGATCTGTTCGCTCAGGCTCAGACCGCGGCCGAACGGCTGGGCGAGCGACTGATCGCCTGGATTCAGACGCCCGATTGGGGCGCGTCCGAGGCGTATCTACGCGACGCGCCCGACCTGTTGGGTGACGAAGCCGCCGAAGTCCTGCGCCTGCTCCAATTGGGCAACCCGGACAACCAACAGATTCCCCTCCACATCCAACTGCTGCAACAGTGCCGGGAAGCGGGCATCCCCGTTGCCTACGCCCAATTGCGCCAGGAACTGGCCCAGGCGCGTGGGCTGGCTGACGCTGCCCGCCAGATGCAAGAGAATCCCCTTTTGGCTGCCGTCGCCGCCTTCCTCCAGGCCGAGGACAGTGACGCGCAAGCGCTTCTGCAGAGCGAACGGGCGCTGCTGCTGACCGACGACACCCGCAACCTGCTGCAACAACTGCTGGAAGCGGCCCGCCAGCAAAACGACGCCCCGGCTGCCGAACGTTTGGCCGCGCGCCTGGCCCTGTGGAACGCCGCCATGCGCCAGCGCGCCGGCGGCCCCCTGCGCCGGGCTGCGGCCGCCACAGATTGGCAGGAGCAGCCCCACAGCGGCTGGCTGGAACGGGCCGAGCAGCGCGCGGTTGTCCCGGAGCGCGGGCAACAATTGACTGTCGTCAGCGCCGTCAACAGCGCCATCGGGCCGGGGGCAACCGTCTTCAATATCGTCAATGTGGGCGAGATTGCCCTGCGCTGGCACAGACCGCAACAGACCCGCCCCGCACTGGCGCAGAGCGCGGTGGGCCGGGAGAGCGAACTGGCCGAACTGCACCGCCGCCTGGCCGGGCAACAGGCGGCCGCGCTGGTGGGCAAAGGCGCAGCCCCCGCCGGCGCGGACCGGGCCGCTGTGCGCGGGATGGCGGGCATCGGCAAGACTGTCCTGGCCGCGCTGTATGCCACCCGCCACGCCGACGACTATCCGGGCGGCGTCATCTGGCTGACTGTCGGCCCTGCCAAACGCACGCAAACGGATCTGGCCGCTGAATTGCAGAGTCTGGCCGCCCACGCCTACGCCGACCCCATCCAGGCCCAGAAGCTGCTGGAGAATTGTATGCTCAGCCCGCAGGCCGTGCAGGGGCTGCTGGCCGGCCACGGGCGTCTGCTGATTGTGTGCGACGACGTGTGGAGCGAAGAGGTGGCGGCAGAACTGGCCGCGGCCGCGCCGCCGGAAGCCGCCCTCCTCCTCACCACCCGCGACTACGACGTGGCCTATGCCCTGGCCCGCAGCCCGCAGGCTATTCAGCGGCTGGATGTGCTGAGCGACAAGGACGCCCGCCTGCTCCTGCAAGAGCGTGCCCCCGGTCTGCCCGACGATCTGGCCGATCAGGTGGCGCAGGGGCTGGGCTGCCACGCCCAGGCCCTCAACCTGGCCGGGGCTGCCCTGCACACACGGGGCAGCCAGCGCTTTGCCGAGACCGGGCACGAAATTCTGCAGCGGGTGCGCGAAGGCCGGGGCTTTGGCGATCTGCCGCGTATGGACAAGGCCGAGCGGGTGAGCGAAGTGGAGATTGCCCTGGGCTATAGCTATGACCTGCTGGGCCAGGGCAGCCGCGGCCCACAGCAGCAGGGCTGGTTGCGCGGGTTGGGCGCGTTTGCCCAGGAGGCCGACTTCGACAACGCGGCCGCCGCGGCCCTCTGGCAGATCGACGACGCCCAAGCCCAGGAATTTTTGCTGGCCCTGGACGGGCTGGGGCTGGCGCAGGAGGTGGCTTTTGCGCCCGATCAATCCCTGGCCGGCTTTGCGCAGCGCAGCCGCTGGCAACAGCACGCCATTCTGCGCGCCTACGCCCTCAGCCTGCAGGACGAGGAAGAACGTCTGCGCCTCCCCCAGCGCCACGCCGACCACTACCTGGCCTTGGCCCAGGCCTGCTACGATGCTTCCCCCCGGCGTGATGACCAGGTAGAAGCGGAGTTCGCGCAGATCGAAAACGCCTTTGCCTGGTGCAACGAGTATAGCCCAGCGCGTTCAGTACAACTGGTCAGGGTATTGACCGATTTTATGCGCAACCGCGGTCGCATCACACAGCTGGGCGACTGGTTGCAGAGCGCACTGGACGCGGCTGCTATCAGTGGCAGCCGTCTGGGGACAGCCAACACCCTTCAGAGTCTGGGGGATTTGGAGAGCCGACTGGGGAATATCGAGGCGGCCCGGGGGCACTACGACGCCGCCCTGCCCCTCTTTGCCGCAGAGCAGGCTCGTCTGGGGACAGCCAACACCCGAAAGAGTCTGGGGGATTTGGAGAGCCGACTGGGGAATATCGAGGCGGCCCGGGGGCACTACGACGCCGCCCTGCCCCTCTTTGCCGCAGAGCAGGATCGTCTGGGGACAGCCAACACCCGGAAGAGTCTGGGGGATTTGGAGAGACGACTGGGGAATATCGAGGCGGCCCGGGGGCACTACGACGCCGCGCTGCAACTCTACCAACTGGAACGGGAACCGGGCGGATTGATCAATACGCTGGTCAGCCAGGCGCGGCTGGAGGCATCGCAAGAAAACAGTGCCCAGGCGCTCCAAAAGTATGAAGCTGCCTTCGCCGTAGCCGATAGCAGCGGCTACGCCGCTCATCCGGTTGTGGATGGGATGCGTGAGGAATACCGGCGGTTGCGTTTTCTGGCCGAGAACCGGGGGGAAGCCTCCCAAAACCTGGAGGCGATGGCACAAACTGTGCTGGCCGGCCTGCTGGCTGCTTTCGCCCGCATCGCAGACAGCGAGCAGATGCTGGACTTCTACCGCGCCCTGCCCACGGAGATGGAAGAACCCTTCGCCCAGCGTGTAGAAGCGCTGGTCGCCCAGGCCCGTTCCCAGGGCCACGACGACGAAGCCGAAGCATTGGCCGTGCGCCTGGCTGCTTTCCGCCAACTGCAACAGACCGCCGCGGCCGCTGCGCTTTCTGACGGGGATCGGGCCAGGCTGGCCGCCTTTGCCCAGACAGTGCAGGACTATCAGGCGCGCCTGCAGGCCGCAGATGCGGAGAAGCCCACGCCGGACGAGTGGCAGGCCATCACCCGGCTGGGCGAAGAACTCCTGGCCGCTGAAGCGCAAGAGTTGCCCGGCATTGACTGGGCCGCGCTGCGCGGTCGGGTGGCCGCGGATTACAATACGCTGGGCAACGCTCTGGACGCGAGCGACAAAGCCGCGGCCCTGGCCGCCTTTGAACGGGCCTGCGCTTTGCAGCCCGGCTTTGCGATGTGGCAGCGCAACCGGGCCGGGACGCTCATCGAACTGGGCCGTCTCGATGAAGCCGCCGTCGCCATCGCGACCGCGGCCGCGCTGCAACCGGACGCGCCCCGGCTGGCGGATCTGCGGGCGGAGTTGGCGCAGGCGCGGGGGGAATAGGGATTGGAGATTGGGAGATTGGGAGATTGGGTGATTGGGTGATGACGAGTTGGAGGCAATCTGCGATGACAAATTCCTCATCGGACAAAGCGGAACGGAGCGGCGACAGCTATCAGGTCGGGGTAGCCATCGGTTCTGCGGTGGGCCACCAGCCAGTCGTCGTCAACATCAGCGGCGGCGGCGCAGAGGCAGCCCTGGCCCTGGCGCGCACGCTGGCCGAGCAGCGGCACAGACTGCTGCCGGATCAGGTGGCCGCGCTGGAAGAACAGTTGCGCCGGTTGCAGGCCCAGATGGGCCAGGGCTTTGCGGATGTGCGCGCGGGCCAGGGCGCGCTCTCGGCCCAGTTGGAAAACGCCATTGGAACGTTGCATGCATCTCTGCTAGCCCGCCTGGACAGCCAGGAGCGCCGTCTAACTGAGGAGATTCTGGCTGTGCTGGCGAGCGGCGCGGTGGCCGCCGACGAGTTGGATCGCCATCTGGCCGTCATTGAAGAAGCGCTGGGCCACGCGCAGATGGCTGACCCGGCGGCGCAGGCTGTCGTGAGGCAGGCTCAGGAACTGCTCGGCGTGCCGGGGCTGGATGCGTTGCATAGATTGAAGATTACCTTGCCCCTGCTTCCCTTTTTTCTTTCTTACGAGGGGGAGTTGGAGCTGGGCCAGCAGGTGAATCTGGAAGAAGCCCTGGCTGCGGTCTGGCGGGCGATGACCGCTTGGGTGCGGAGGGCAAAGGGTTCAGACCTATGAAATCCACCGGTAAGAGCCACTGGGAACGCTTCCGGGCTGCGCTGGCCGCGGGTGATGACGAAAAGGCAGAGTCGCTGGTTGCCCTCCTCTCCCCGGCGGATATGCCCCGTCTGCTGGCGTTGGCCGAGCGCGGCGGCGATGGGCGCTGGTGGGCCGTGCGCGGGCTGGCCGCGCTGGGTGACGAAGAAGCGATCCCGGCCGTCGTTGCCTGTCTGGAAGACGCGAATCCCGCCCTCCGTGCGGTGGCTGCGCTGGCCCTGGCCGGTCTGCAGCAGCGCCATCCCGCAGCCGTGCGACCGTTGCTGCCCCGCCTGGCCGATCTGCTGGCCGACGACGACGGGCTGGTGCGCCAGAGCGCGGCAGATGCCCTTTCCCAGTGTGGCGACGCGGCGGTGGATGCCCTGGCCGGTGCGCTCAACAGCGAACACGAAGGCGTGCGGGTGCGGGCTGCGGCGGCTCTGCACCGCATCGGCACGCTGGCAAGCGCGCCTGCCCTCTATCACCACCTGGAAGACAGCAACCCGCTGGTGCGCCACTACGCCTACGAGACGCTGGACCGGCTGGGGCTGTTGACGAATCTGCTCTTCACGCGTCAGTAGTTTGCGCCTTTCATTTGACGCCGCTCCTCTGACACGGGTACAATAGGGCGGATGAACGAATCCGAACCCTCGCCCTTTCTCCCTATCTACGCGCAGACGCGCAGACACCGCCTGCTCCTTTTTGGTCTGGGGCTGGCGTGTCTTCTTTTCTGGTTGCTCTCCGCTCTCCAACCCAGCCAGACCCTCTTGGCCCAGGAACTCCCGCCCACGCCGACCCCTGCCCCGGCCGCGCTGGACAACATCCAGGGCCTGGAAGAAGCCACGCCTTCCCTGCGTGTCACCACTTCGATCACCGAAACCTTTCGGGCTATCGCCACAGCCACGGCCCAGGCTGTGCAGACAATGACCGCCCAGGCCACACCGGGCACAGCCACCTCCACCCCCCTGCCTACGCCCACACCTGGCCCAGACGACCTGCTCACGCAGGAGATTGACCGGGTGATTGAGGCGATGAGTGTGGCTGACCGGGTAGGCCAACTCTTCGTGATTGACTTTCAGGGCAACCAGACGGCTGCCAACAGCGACATCGCCGAGCTGCTCCAGGAGTACCGGATCGGTGGTCTGGTGCTCAGCCCGGAGAACCGCAACTTCAGCAATGTGAGCGGCACCGACACGCCGGTCCAGGTGGCGATCCTGACCAATCAGTTGCAAGCCCTGGCCTACGGCGTCTATCTGCGCCCGGAAGAGGCGCTCAGTCCACCCGCCGCGCTGCTGCGCGAGCCAGAGACGCTAAATCTGGGCATCTTTCAGCGGGTTTCCCAGTCAATTCCCCTGCTGGTCGGTGTTGAACAGATGGGCGACGATCTGCTCAACACCAGCCTGCGCCAGGGCTTTACAACGCTCCCTTCGCAGATGGCGCTGGGTGCCACCTGGAACCCGGCGTTGGTCAAGCGCGTGGGGGTGGTGGCTGGACGCGAGCTGGCCGCGGTTGGTGTCAATCTGCTCCTGGGGCCGGGGTTAGATGTCTTGGAGCAGCCCCGCCCGGATTTGGGTGCGGGGTTGAGTGTGCAAAGTTATGGCGGAGATCCCTATTGGGTTGGCAAATTGGGAGGCGCCTACATCAGCGGCATCCACGAGGGCAGCAACCAGCGCGTGGCAACGCTGGCTTCCCACTTCCCCGGTCAGGGGGGCACCGACCGCCGCCCGGATGAGGAGGTGGCGACCATCCAAAAGAGTTTGCAGGAGTTGCGGCGCACGGATCTGCTGCCCTTCGCCAGCGTGACTATCCACTCATCGGCCATCCTGCGCAGCGACGGCGACCCGGCCATGACCGAAGGGCTGATCTCCGGCCACATCCGCTACAGCAGTTTCCAGGGCAGCCGCGAGCGCACACCACCCATCAGTCTGGCCACAGAGTTGGGTACGATTCTGGCCCTGGAGGAGTTTGTTGGCTGGCGGGCGCAGGGCGGTCTGGTGATGAGCGACGCGCTGGGGCTGCCCGCTGTGCGCCGCTACTACGACCCCAAATTGGAGCGCTTCCAACGCAAACAGATCGCACTGGACGCTTTTCTGGCCGGCAACGATCTGCTCTATCTCTCCCGCTTTTCCCTGACGGATGAGTGGGAAGATGCGCGCAACAACATCAAAGAGACCGTTCTCTTCTTTCGCGATCTCTACACGCGCGACCCCGACTTTGCGTCCAGGGTAGACGATTCGCTGCGCCGGATTTTGCGTCTCAAGTTTCGTCTCTATGCGCCCGCCGCGGGGGAAACGACCGCTCGCATCGGTCTGGCCGATGTGCTGGTGCGCCCGGAGCATTTGCGGGTACTCAGCGGCTCAAACCGCGACGAGGCCCAGGCGCTCATCGGCCAGGTGGCCCGCGATGCCTTGACGATCCTCTACCCGGACCCCCAGGGGCTGAGCGATACTCTCCCCCAAGCGCCCCAACCCACGGACCGGCTGCTCATCTTTACCGACAGCCGAGAGGTGGCCGAATGCCCGCAGTGTATGCCTGTGCGCGCCATCAATCCCCAGGCGCTGGAAACAATCATTCTGCGGCTCTACGGACCCGAGGCCACCGGCCAACTCTCGCCTGACAATATCATCAGCTATACATTTGAGGAGTTGAGTGCATTCCTGCGCGACGCGGCCGCACCGGATCTCTCCGCGGCGCTGGACACAGCCATCGAAGAAGCTGATTGGCTGATCTTCGCCATGTCGGATGTGGATGTGGCCCGCTTCGAGTACAGCGACGCGGTCAAACAGTTCCTGCGTCTGCGCAGCGACCAATTGGGGGCGCGGGTGGTCGTCTTTGCCCTCAACGCGCCCTACTATCTGGACTCGACTGAAATCAGCAAACTGGCGGCCTATTTGGGCATCTACAGCAAAACCGAGCCATTTCTGGAAGCCGCGGTGCGCGCGCTCTTTCGCGCCGTGCCGGCAACGGGTGCGCCGCCGGTCAACGCGCCCGGCACCCGCTACGGCAATCTGCTGGAACGGCTGGAGCCGGACCCGGAACAGCGCATCGAACTGAAAATTCTGAACAAAGAAGTAGTAGCCAACCGCACCGGCAGCGGCGAGATCAGCCTGCAGGCCGATGTGGCCATCGGCGACATCTTGGAGATCGAGGCGGGGCCGATTGTGGATCGCAATGGCAATCCTGCGCCGGATGGCACAAATGTCAGCTTCCGTCTGATCTACAACGACGCAGACCTGGCCCTGCCCGCCGAGCCGGTGGCGACGACGGACGGGATGGCGCGCATCGCCGTGCCTTTGGAACGGCCCGGAACCCTGAACATCACAGCCTCCAGCGTGGACGCTCTGCTCAGCACAAAAATATCGGTCAGCATTCAGGCCGGTCAGGACCTGGCCCAGATCAACATTTTCAACCCGCCCACCGAAGTCCCGCCCACAGCAACCGCGCTGGCGACTCCCAACCCACAACCTACGCCCGCCATCGTCAGCGAACCGGTAGCCGCGCCCCAGCCCACCGCACGTGTCACCTTGCTGACGCTGGCCGTGGTTGCCATCACCCAACTCGTCGTACTCGCGCTCTTTCTCGTCGTTCTGGTGCGTGTCATGCCCCGCCCGATGCTCGTCTATCGCCTGCTCTGGGCTACCTTCACCGGCTGGGCTGTCTATATTCTCTACGGCATCGGGCTGATCCCCGGCGGCACCTGGCTGCAACTGAATTTGTATCCCTGGGGCGCGGCTGCGGTCGTCTTTATTGGGATGCTGATTCCGCTGGTCTGGTTGCAATTGAAGACAGAATAGCCGCGGCCAACGACCTTCCGGGAAGGGGTCAGGGAGATGAGCGCAGGTTCACTCTGGTCTTGACCCCTTCCCGGAAGGTACACATTCGCCCCACCTGAAATAAACCCTGCGCGCATACAAGCGATTTGTCAACTCTTCCCCACACCGCTATAATGAAGTGTCAGTCTTGCACGGCTTTGGCCGTGGAGCTTTGTATGTCTGGCAATTCCGGTCAGGAATCAGCATTTCATGTTTGAAAAGCAAATTGGCATCGATCTGGGAACCGTGAACGTCCTCGTCTATGTGCGCGGGCGTGGCATTGTTCTCCACGAACCCTCTGTGGTTGCCATCCGGGCGCGCGACAGCAAAATGGTGGCTGTCGGCCACGAAGCCTACGATATGCTGGGGCGCACGCCGGAGAGCATCGAAGTGGCCCGCCCCATGCGCGATGGAGTCATCGCCGATTTTGTCGTTACCGAAGCGATGCTGCGTTATTTCATTAAAGCGATTGTTGGCCGCTTCAACCCCCTCTTCAAACCCAGAGTCATGATCAGCACGCCGCGGGGCGTGACCAGCGTGGAAGAGCGCGCGGTCCACGACGCGGCCATGCAGGCCGGCGCGGGCGCGGCCTATCTCATCCCCGAACCCCTGGCCGCAGCCTACGGCGCTGGCTTGCCCATCGGCACGCCCACAGGCAATATGGTGGTGGATATGGGCGGCGGCACCAGCGAGGCGGCCATTGTTTCGATGTATGATATTGTGGTGTGGAGCAGCGTGCGCGTGGGCGGCAACCGCCTGGACGAGTCGATCACCAGCTACATCCGCAAAAAATACAACCTGCTGATCGGCGATCAGACCGCCGAAGAGATCAAAATCGCCATCGGTTCGGCCCTGCCCCTGGAAGAAGAGCGGCGTATGGAGGTGCGCGGGCGCGATCAGGTCAACGGCCTGCCCAAGACGATTGAGATCACCAGCGCCGAAGTGACCGAGGCGATGAGCGAACCGCTACAGGCCATCGTCAGCACTGTGCGCGCCACCCTGGAAAAAGCGCCGCCCGAATTGGCCGCGGACATTATTGACCGGGGGATGGTCATCACCGGCGGCGGCGCGCAACTGCGCAACATCGCACGCCTCTTCACCGCCGAGACCGGTGTGCCGGCCTATGTAGCCGAAAACCCGATGGCCTGTGTGGCCCTGGGCGCGGGACAGGCGCTGGAAAATTACGAAATTATGCGGCGCAGTCTGCCGACGGTTTATTCATAGACGGGTTGCGAGTTGCGCGACCCGCAACCCGTATTGGAATCGGATGACAAACGCAGATGTTTCGTTGTTTTTCGCGGTTCGGCGTTTGACAATTTATGTAGGTTGAAATACAATTGATCGCGGCGTGCTTGGCAATCCCCACAACCCTTGCCGAGCCGCTTCTTTCTTACGCGATGCGCTGGAAATTGTTTGTTGCAGTCCGAACAGCGCACTGAGTCATTATGTGAGATTTGTTTGTGAATCGAACAATCATTAGTACCGAAAAAGCTCCCGCCGCGGTCGGCCCCTATTCCCAAGCAGTAAAAACCGAACAGTTTGTCTTTACCTCTGGTCAGATCGGTATCAATCCGTTGACCGGCCAACTTCGTTTGGGTATCGAAGAACAGAGCCGTCAAGTCTTGTCCAATCTGGCCGCGGTTTTGGCCGCGGCCGGGTCGGGGATGGAGCGGATTGTCAAGACGACGATCTTTCTGACCGACATCGCCGAATTTTCCACTGTCAACAAAATCTATGCCGAAGCCTTTACGGGGCAGCCACCCGCACGCAGCACTGTGCAGGTTTCCGCGCTGCCTCTGGGCGCGCTGGTCGAGATCGAGGCGGTGGCGCTGGTCAACTGAATCTTACTCATATCGCTGTGCTGTCCATTCTGTAGCGGTTCAGAATTGGATATAGTTTTTCAGATAATTTGTAGGGGC
>CAMDEX010000018.1 GCA_945897075.1 Litorilinea aerophila | reverse complement strand
CCTGCGGTTCGGGCGCGTTCCCGATGGGTGTGCTGCACAAACTGGTCTTTGTGCTGGGCAAACTGGACCGGGGCAACGCCGGCTGGCGCGATCTGCAACGCGGGCGGGCCATCGCCGAAACCGACGCGGCCTATCGCATCGGCGACCGCGCCGAGCGCAAACGCCGTCTGGACGAGATCGAGGAGGTCTTTGCCGGCAACAGTTCCGACTACGGGCGCAAACTCTATCTGATCGAAAATTGCATCTACGGCGTGGACATCCAGCCCATCGCCGTGCAGATCGCCAAACTGCGCTTCTTTGTCTCGCTGGTGGTGGACCAGAGCAGCGACCCCGGCCAGCCCAACCGGGGCATTCGCCCGTTGCCCAATCTGGAGACCAAATTTGTGGCCGCCAACACCCTTCTGGGCATCGAGCGCCCGCAGCTACAGATCGCCTTTCGCAACCCGCAGATCGAAACCAAAGAGGCGGAACTGGCCGAGGTGCGCCGCCGCCACTTTCTGGCGCGCACACCGGCCACCAAACAGAAGAGACGCGACGAGGACGAACGGCTGCGCGGCGAGATTGCCGACCTGCTGCGCGGCGACGGCTGGAGCGATGCGGTAGCCAGCCAACTGGCGCGCTGGAACCCTTATGACCAGAACGCGCACGCCGACTTCTTCGACCCGGAGTGGATGTTCGAGATGCAGGCGGGTTTTGATCTGGTGATCGGCAACCCGCCTTATGTGCGCCAGGAGCAGATCAAAGAGTACAAAGTCGCGTTTCAGCGCCAGTACACCTGCTACACCGGCACGGCTGATCTTTACGTCTATTTCTTCGAGCGCGCCCTGCAATGTTTGAAGAGCAACGGCATCCTCAGTTACATCTCCTCCAACAAATACTTTCGCGCTGGCTACGGCGAAAAACTGCGCCTGCTGTTGGCGACGCAAACTACGCTGCATCAGTTGATTGACTTTGGCGATGCGCCGGTCTTTACGGCGATTGCCTACCCCAGTATTATCGTCGCCCGCAAAGCCCGGCCTGTGGACAACCAGACGCGTGTCTTCAACTGGCAGCCCGGCCCGCCCATCGAGGAGTTCGCCCCCATTTTTCAGGAACGCAGCATTGGCCTGGAGCAGGCGCAATTGACCGCTGACGGCTGGAAACTGGAACAGCCAGCCGTGCTGCGTCTGCTGGAAAAGCTGCGCGCGGCGGGCAAGCCGTTGGGGGAGTTTGTGAATGGCAGACTCTATCGTGGCATCATTACCGGTTTGAACGAGGCTTTTGTGGTGGATCGCCCGACCCGCGACCGCCTGATTGCCGAGCATCTCTCGTCGGTTGATCTGCTCAAGCCATTTTTGCGGGGACGCGATGTCAAACGCTGGCAGGTACAGTTTGCTGACCAATACCTGATCAGGATTGAGTCATCGGAAAACAAACGACATCCGTGGACAGGAGAATCAGACTCTGCTGCAGAAAAAACTTTTGCCGCTGCTTACCCGGCCGTCTATCGGCATTTGGTGTCGTTTCGTGATGCGCTGATTCGCCGCGACGATCAGGGGCATTACTTTTGGGAATTGAGATCTTGCGCGTTTTGGAGCGAATTTGAACAACCGAAGATCGTCATTCCGGCAATTGTTCAGCGCACAGAGTACGCTTCTGATCTGGGGCGATACTTCACGAACGACAAAACTTCGTTTTGCGTAACCGACAAAACCGAATATCTCTTGGGCATCCTGAATTCAAAGTTGTTTTGGTGGTTTATCCAGCAAACCGCTGCATCGAGGCAGGGTGGCTTTTTTGAATTCAAACCAATGTACGTCACCCAAATTCCGATTGCAGTTAGCGGTGATCCAAAGCCGATTGAAGGGGCTGTGGCTCGCATCCTCGCGGCCAAAGCGCAAGACCCCGCGGCCGACGTCAGCGCGCTGGAAGCGGAGATCGACCGGCTGGTCTACGCGCTCTACGGGTTGATGGAGGAGGAGATCAAAATTGTGGAGGGCAAAACGTGATATGTTGACGTTTACGTTTGCTGGCGACGAAGCAGGCGACGTCAGCTTCTCCTTCGACAAAGGGGCCTCGCGTCTCTTCGTCGTTGCCGTTGTGGCTACGCAGACCCCCGACGATCTGCGTGCCCGGTTAGCCGACGTTCGTCGGGTGGCCCATCTCTCGCCAACGTTCGATTTTCATTTCAACAGTTTGGCTTCCGCCAGGCTGCGCCAGCAGGTATTCTCGGCACTGCGTGCCGCAGACTTCGAGGCATGGGCAATTGTAGTGGACAAGACGACACTGCCGGACGCGTTCCGCCTGATGGCGGGAATCGATCTCTATCTGTACTTTGTCTCAGAGTTGATTCTCCAGATTCCAGCCGAACAGTGTCAGAATGCCACGCTGATTTTGGACGAATATGGCTCCCCAAAGCAAGTACGCACTGAACTGCGACGTGTCATGCGAGTACGCCACATCAATCACGGCTTTCGACACATCTTTGTACGACGTTCCCACAGCGAATCGCTGATTCAGGTTGCCGATCTGGTGGCCGGCGCAATTCTTCGGAGTGAAGTAAAGAAGGATGGCTCGTCGCTTGAGTATATCAAGGCAAAGATCCAGAAAATTGTGGACTTTGGGGACAAGAACCTACCCCGCTAGCTCAATCCTTCGCAATGGAAGGGAGCAGGCCGCCACAGATGGCGACTTTTCGCGAGGTAGGAGAAGCGCAAGCGCTTTTGTATCCTTATACTATCACGATTCTTGATGGCGGTCAAACTGATTTTCTCTGCCGCCTCTGCCTCTCCCACATTGCATAGCGCAAAACCCCGCCGCCGACATCAGCGCGCTGGAAGCGGAGATCGACCGGCTGGTCTACCGTCTCTACGGGTTGACGGCGGAGGAGATCGCAATTGTGGAGGGTGGGTGAAGGGGATGACCACAAACTTGAAGACAGAAGATGCGTTGTGGCGCATGGATGTGCCAGGGAGATAGTTGAATGAAATCACTATGGCCGATCATCGGTCTGGCAGGAATGTGGATTGTGGCAGGTGCAGCCGTGGGGTTAGGCATCAACTCTCTCTACGGCGGGAGTTGGGTCATCCCTTGCGGCGTACTGAATATGATTGTGGGGTTGTTTCTGCTGCTGGTGATAACGCGTAATGAATCAGCGCGCAAGATATTCTACGAGGGGCCAAGCCACGAGGACGAACGCAGTCTTTTGGTTGCGCTGTTGTGGGCGTTGCCAGTCGCGGCGGCACTAGCGGGCGTGATTTGGTGGTTGCTGGGCAAAGTGCTGCCGTCGTAGCGAATATTCCCAAACCCAGTAGACAAAACAGACGCCTGCGTAGATTTGAGCGCAAAACCAGACAGCGAACAGGCCAATATGCCAAAGAGGCGCGGCCGACGCATACAAGTGGGGCTGGACTGGATAGCCCCCCTCCAAGTACGTAAGAAACCAGATTGCCAGGAGGCTGATTGACAGCGCCAGAAAGAATAGGAAGCGTTTCATACGCTTATTGTAGCCATTGGCATCTTGTTCGTCAAGCGGAGAGGTGGGGTTTTCGCGGGCGGGCCGTGGAAAATGATCGAGAGCTAACCCGACAGCGCGCTGGAAGCGCAGATCGACCGGCTGGTCTACGCGCGCTACGGGTTGACGGAGGAAGAGATGCGAATTGTGGAGGGTGGGTGAAGGGGATGATCAGCAACTTGAAGAGAGAAAGTGCGCTCACGCCGGCGCAGTTGGTCGCTGCCCTGGATAGCCTGGGCGTACACTTTCTGCGCGGCGCTGCCGATGCAGCCCAAACAGTGAAGCCGACTGCGCTTTTGGCGGCGTTGGCCGCCAGCCCCGAAGCGCGCCTGCGCCTGGCCCTCATCCCGCTGCTCTTGGCCCATCCAGAATTTTCCGCCTACGCCGTCGCCGCTCTGCAACAGTCATCGCCGACCGCCGCCGTCACCTTGCGCTGTTACTATACAGCTGCGGTTTGGCTGCAAGGCAAGCATCGGGCACGGATCACCGTCGCTCTTGGCCACACGCAGCCGTTGCCCGATCTCTTCGGCGCAGAATTGGAGCTGGCGACATACACCGACCCCGATGCTGCCCTCTACGCCCTCGCCCTACGCCAACGGGAGCTAACAGGTCTGACGCTCAATTGGCTCGGCACATACGAACACGCTGCGCAAAGTTGGATACGCTTTATGGAGTACGCTGTTCCAACCAGCGCTAGGCCAGTTCTTCAAATTGATTGATGATGATGGGGGCGCGGTCGGGAAAGCGGGCGATAATCTCCAATTCGCCCCCCATTGCCTCGATGAAGGAACGCAGCGTACTGACGTACATATCGGTTCGGCGCTCAATCTTGGAGACTGCCGCCTGGTTGATGGCCAGGATTGCGCCGACAGCCTGCTGCGAGCGTTCCCGCGCCTTGCGCAGTTCACGCAGACTCATTTCTTCTGCAATCAGCTTCATCGTCTGTTGCGCAATAGCCTCCTGCTGCTCTTTGGGCAGAGCAGCAATGACGCTTTCAAGTGTCTCTGCCATCGTCTTGCTCCATCTGCTCTAAATTCTGTTCTTGCCCCAGAAGCCACGCTTTGAAGTCAGCGTCTAACAGCACTTGCCATTCCATACGAGTAATATATTCCATAAAAGTATTATTTGTCAAGCGTCGGTGCATTTGAACCGAAAGCCCGTTTTCTGTTATTATTTTAGAAGTGAATGTTTCCGAAATCTGTCTTGGGGGATGAGGCAATGCCGTCACCATTTCCGGGCATGGATCCGTATATTGAACAGAGCAAAATCTGGCCGGATTTCCACAACAGCCTGGCCGATGAAATGCGCGCCCGCCTCAATCAACAGATCCGTCCGGCCTATTTTGCGCGTCTGATTCCCCATACGACATACGAAGTGATCGAAATTGCATCTGCGCGCGTGCAGACGATTCGCCCGGACATCGGTGTGTGGCGGCATAGCGACCTGCCCACGTTTGGCGCTGGCAGCGGCGGCCTGGCCGTCTTGGAGGCCATCACCCCTGCGCCGGTGGAAAGCCTGGCCCTGCACGACGTGCCGCTGGAATTGTTCAGCGTAGAGATTCGCCGCTCGGACAATGAGGTGCTGGTCACCGCCATCGAAATTCTTTCGCCGGTCAACAAGCAGCCTAGCCATGACGCCTATTTCGAATACCGGCGCAAGCGGCGCGAGATTATGAACTCCAGCGCCCACCTCATGGAGATTGACCTGCTGCGCGCTGGAACCCGCCCAGCATTGGCCGAACCGATCCCCTCCGCGCCCTACTATGTCATCCTCAGCCGCGCCAACCGCCGCCCGACGGTGGAGGTCTGGCCGCTGGCGCTGGATGAGCGCCTGCCCGTTCTGCCCGTGCCTCTGCTGCCACCCGACCGCGATGTTCCGCTCAACCTGGGCGCTGTGGTCGCCACTGTCTACGAACGCGGTGGCTATGACGCGCAGATTGATTACGGCAAGCCGCTGCCTCCTCCGCCGCTGACGGGCAAAGAGCGCAAATGGATGGCAGGGCTGCTGCGCCCGCTGCGCTGACCAGACTGGTACGGCTGCTGGCAGCAGATTGTGATATAATTCAGTAAGAGTCGAAAATAGTCAGTCGTGCCAGATTGCGAATAGCCGAGGCAGGTACTCAATGGTTCAAGTAATGATGCAACTCCCCGATCAGTTGGCGGAACAAATTCTGCCGGTGCGTCGCTGGCTGCCAATTGTCCTGGAATTGGGTCTGGCCCGCTTGAAGACGCCAGCCGCGCAAACTTCTGCGGAGATTATTGAGTTTCTGTTGGGGAATCCTACGCCGGCTGAAGTGATGACCTATCATGCGTCGGATCGTTCACAAGAACGGTTGCAAAGACTGTTTGCGCTCAACAGTGCGGGTCTGCTGAGTGAGGCGGAGCAAGCCGAACTGACCGAATTAGAACGGCTGGAGCATATAGTAATACTATTTAAGGCACAAGTTGCCGACCAAACAAGACAGGTATTCTAATGGCAGAGTCGCTTTCAGTTGAGTTACGCCGCCTGGTAGCGGAACGCGCCGGTTATCGGTGCGAATACTGCTTGCTGCCCCAAGCTGTCGCGTTGCATCGCCATGAACCAGATCACATCGTTCCCCTTCAGCACGACGGCACAACAGATGCCGAAAATCTTGCGCATGCCTGTTTTTGGTGCAATCGTTACAAAGGCCCCAATGTGGGTTCTTTTGACCCGTTGACCGGTCGGCTAACAGCGCTGTTTCACCCCCGCCTACAGGTCTGGGAGCGGCATTTCCGCCTTATTGGTGCTGAAATTAGACCCCTCACCCCAGAAGGACGCGTAACCGTTCGCTTGCTTCGTTTGAATGCTCCGGATCGCTTGGCCCAACGCCAATGGCTGATTGAAACCGGTCTGTTCAAATAGCCTTCACCTCCCCCGCCCCCATCAATTGATGCCCGTGCAGACGGGCGTAGTGACCGTCCCGACCCAGCAGTTCCAGATGGCTGCCATCCTCCACAATCCGCCCGCGCTCCATCACCAGAATGCGGTCAGCGTTGCGGATGGTACTCAGCCGGTGCGCGATGACCAGACTGGTGCGCGTACGCAAGACCCGCTCCAGCGCCTCCTGGATCAGCGCCTCGGTGGCTGTGTCTATACTGCTCGTCGCCTCGTCCAGAATCAGCACGCCTTCCGGGTTGAGGGCCAGGGCGCGCGCCAACGCCAGCAACTGCCGCTGCCCTTGCGATAGATTCTCGCCGTTGGGCAACACCGGATAGTCGTAGCCGCCCGGCAATTCTTCGATAAATTTGGCCGCATTGCTGAACTCGGCGGCCCGACGCACCTCCTCATCGCTCAAATCCTCCCGATAGAGGCGGATGTTGAAGGCGATGCTCCCGGCCAGACAGACCGGGTCCTGGGGCACCACAGCCACAGACCGACGCAGATCACGCAGGGGGAAGCGGCGGATGTCCACGCCATCCAGCCGGACAACGCCCTGGCGCGGGTCATACTGGCGGGCCAGCAGGCTGACCAGACTGGACTTGCCGGCGCCCGTCGGCCCGACGACGGCCACATTCTGCCCGGCGGGAATCTGCAACGAGACACCGCGCAGCACCGGCTCATCGGGCAGATACCAAAAATGGACGTCCTCAAACGCAATACTGCCCTTGACCTGCGCCAGGGGCAGCGGCTCAGCCGGCTCCTGCACAGTCGGTTCGGTGTTGAGCAGCGCAAAAATCCGTTCGGCCGCGCCCAGCGCAATCTGCACAGTATTGTACTCCTGCGAGAGACGCAGCACAGGCTGGAAGGCGCGCTCGGTGTATTGGACAAAGGCCACCAGCGTGCCCAGCGTGGCCCAGCCAGCCAGCACCCCCTGCCCACCCCCGTAGAGAATCAGCCCCAGCCCGACCGCCGAGAGAATCTCCTGCACCGACAGAAAGAGCGCGCTGTGCCAGCGCAGATCAATCAGCGCCTCGCGGTAGCTTTTGTTGTAGCCATCAAACTCCTGCTCGCTCTCCTCCTCCCGGTTGAACAACTGCACGACGGTCATACCGTGTACCTGCTCGTTGAGAAAGGCGCTGATGCGGGCCTGGGCCGAACGTTCGCCGCTGGAGGAGAGACGGATGCGCGCCCGGAAGTAGCGGGTGACGAGCGCCACCACCGGCAGCACAGCCAGCGAGAGCAGCGCCAGCCGCCAGTTCACCGCCACCATCACCGTCACAATCACAACCAGCGTCACCCCCTCCACCAACACAATCACGATACTGCGCGAGAGAACCGCGTTGAGCTGGTCAATGTCGTTGGTCAGCCGGGCCACCAGCTCGCCGGTCGGTGTGTTGGTGAGAAAGGCGTGATCCTGGCCCAGGATATGGCTGAAGAGCCGTGTGCGCAGGTCGGCCAGGGCGCGCTGCCCCGCCTGTTGTAGAAAGTAGGTGAAGGCAAAGGTGAGCAGAAAGATGCCGATGGCCGTTGCGCCGTAGATGGCGGTGATGCGCCAGAGCGCGTCGATTTCGCCGCGCGCGATCGGGCCGTCAATCGCCTGTTGCAGCAGGTAAGGCGGCACAGCATTCAGCCCGGAGACAGCGACCATCAGCACCAGCGCCGCAAAGAGCCAGCCTTTGTAGGGGGCCAGCGAGGAGGCCAGCAGTTGAAAGAGGGCCGAGTCCTGGCTGGCGACTGCGGAGAGTTTGACTTCGGTCTGCGTGGTTTGTGTACTCTGTTTTGGTTCAGACTGCGCCATGCGCCAACTCCTCTTGTGCCTGTTGCACTTCCCGGTAGTACATTTCGGCGTAGAAACCGTTGTGAGCAAGCAGACTTGCGTGGTTGCCCCGTTCCACAATCTGGCCGTGTTCCAGCACAATAATCTGGTCGGCGTCCACCACCGTGGCGATGCGCTGGGTCACAATAATGCGGGTGCGTTTGCCTGCGGTCTGCTGGCGCAATTCGCCCAGAATCTCGGCCGCAGTACGCATATCCACGCTGGCCAAGGCGTCGTCCAGCAGCAACACCTTCGGATCGCGCACCAGCGCGCGGGCGATGGCCGTGCGCTGGCGTTGCCCGCCAGAGAGAGTCGCGCCCCGTTCGCCCACAATACTGTCCAGTCCGTGGGGCAACTGGCGCAGATCGTTGGAGAGGCGCGCCTGTTCCATCGCCCGGAAGATGCGCGGGTCGGGCACGTAGGGGATGCCCAGGGCGATGTTGTTGCGCAGGGGCATACTGAAGAGCAGCGATTCCTGGGGCACGTAGACAACCGCACTGCGCAGGGTTGCCAGTTTGATAGCGCGCAGGTTGTGGCCGTCAATCGTGATGCGCCCTTCCGTGGGGTCATAGATGCGCCCCAACAGACCGATCAGCATACTCTTGCCCGAACCGGTGGGTCCGATGATGCCCAGCGTCGTGCCGACCGGGATGTCCAGGGCGATGTGGCGCAAGGCCCAGCGCGCCTGATCCTCCGCCCAGACGCCCACATCCTCCAGGCGGATGTGGCCTTCCAGCGTCACGTCGGCTGCCTCCTCTGGGTCCGCCACTTTGGGCCAGCGCTCCAACACCTCACCGATGCGCACAGCAGCCGCGCTGCCCTGCTGCAAACGTTCGTAGGCGTCGGTGATCTGCTGCGCACCGCTGTTGAGCAGCCCCAGATAGACGATAAACTGGACGTATTGGCCGATGGTCAGGTCGCCGCCGATGATCAGCATCCCACCCACAAAGACGACAATCGTGGCCGCAATGCGCACCACCAGACTGGGCAGGGGCGAAATCGCGCCGCTCTGCAGGACGAAGCGCAAATTTTGATTGACGTAACCCTCGTTGGCCGCGCGAAAAGCGCGCGCCACCGCGTCGCCCTGGACATAGGCCGTCAACATACGGGCTGCGTTCAGATGCTCCTGGGCAAAGGCAGCCAGTTTGGCGATCTCCTGTTGCACGCGGATGAACGAGTGTTCCAGCACCCCGCCCAGACGCACCTGTACCGCGATGCTGAGGGTGAGCATCCCCACCACCATCAACGCCAACTGGGGGCTGGTGCGGCCCATCAGCGTCGCGCCGATGAGGAGCAGAAAAAAGGAGTGCATAAACATCTGGAAGCCCGCGCTGTAGAAGCGCCAGACGTAGATGAAGTCACTGGTGCTGCGCGAGAGCAGATCGCCCGTGCCATAGCGTTGGCGCGTCTCCCGGTCAAAGAGCAGCAGGCGGTGGAACAGTTCCTGGCTCATGCGGTAGCTGACGCCGGCCGCGATGTTGCCCGTCAGCATACGCAGCAGATAGCGGAACAGCGCCAGCGTCCCGGCCAGCAGCATCAGACCGATGGCGTACCAGGCCAGGGTGCGTGGGGGCGCGCCCTGGTTGAGCGCGTCCACAGCCCAGCCCAGCCAGGTGGGGCTAAAGGCGCTGGCCCCCGCGCCCACCAGCGCGTAGACAGTGCCGATGGCGAGCGCCCGGTAGTAGGGGCGCATGTAAGGAAAGAGAATCTGTATTCCGCTTTTTTGCATCAGGCGGCCTTTGCTGTGGAAGGGACGAATAGGACGGCAGGCGACGGCTCGCGCTAAAAAGCGTTGTGGCTGCGGTTCGCCGTCTGCGGTCATCACTCTCCTGATTGTAGCGGATATGGGGCGTTTAGGCAAGAATGGGGGATTCTTTTCTAAACCGGTGTAGTCAAAGGGGGAGGATGCCAAAGGTGATCGAGACTGAGCCTATCACTGACAGAGCGTTCGCGCAGAGCGTTCGTACGTTCGCCTGTACATTGACAAGATGTGGTAAAATTACAGATATTGCAGGAGATGCCAACTTGACTAAAGTGGAATATGCAAATAGGGGGTAACACGTGTTAGGGACATATGAACTTCCACACTACATTTTGGAACAGTATTCCGACAGCAAAATAACCCCTCTCAAGATGCAAAAATTGCTCTATTACGTGAAAGTGTGGGGTATTGTAGCCGGGGTAGAGTTATATGAGGGAGAGTTTCGGAAGTGGAAACACGGGCCTGTAAATCTTGCTATCTATGACAAGTACAAGTCGTTTGAACGAAGCCCGATTATTGTGCAACCCAGTGCTGTACATATAAATTTGGGTGTTCCGGAAGAAGAATTGATCGACTTCATTGTTTCGGCATACATGCCATTTTCGGCCATATCTTTGAGCGCAATGACGCACAAGGAATTGCCGTGGCAGAACACACCCCCAAACGATGTGATCAGCCACGACAACATTTTGGACTTTTATTCTCAGCAGTCCTTTGCCAAGAATTTTAATCCGTTTGATTCAGCCAGCAAACCCTACTTCCCCGTGCAAAGCAACTCCTGGTATGCCTACGTTTTGGACATGACACCTGACGACGTGGAACGGCATTCTCAGTTCTCCTCTTTTCAAGCGTACCAAACCCAACTCAAACAAGCCCAGGCCGATACTGGTGTTCTGAACGACGCGCTCCAAAATCTTGCCTATCCAATGGGTCCTCAATAGTCAACCAATGGCTTCTCAGGAATCGGGCTATCTGACAGAGTTAATGGCTGCTTTCCCTGCTGCCCAGCTTACCAGCCATCTGTTGGCAGACGCCGAGGCAATGATTCAGCTACGCTATCAGTCATTGCTCGATAATTGGGTTGATTCCAGGGAAATGTTGTCACGTCTGGATTCGACCAGCGAGGGCTACTTTTCTTCTTTCTTCGAGGAATTGGGTAAATTGTCCCATCGGACCCTTTACGGCGGCGTTCTCTCCAATGCTGGAAGTTATCGGCAAGCGGCAGAACCCAATGGCGGGACAGTCTATTTCGGTCCATACAGCAGAGGACATTCGGAATTCACTGGCACACCTGCAGATAAGATTGAGGGTGAACTGAGTCAGGTGTTTCGGCATTTGGTGAAAAATGCCAGCGATCCCGTTTCTGCTGCCACGATCTTTTATCAACAGTTTGTTCGTGTCCATCCGTTCTACGATGCCAACGGACGAATTTGTCGTCTGCTGGTGAGTGTATATCTCGATTACCACCGGCGCTATGTGGATTGGGATACTCTACATAGCCAAGGGGACTGGATACACAAACTAAATGCTTGTCATAAACGGCAGGGGCAGCACTTGTATAATACTTATTTGGGCCGCTTGATAGACTACTTCGCCGGTCACGTGAGAAGCAAATCCGAATTTGAGCTTGAACTTGACGAATAGTCAGCGTCCTCTTTTCAGGCCAGCTTCCCAATGAAAAAAAAGCCTCATGACACTCACCCTCCAAATCTGGGGCGGCAGCTTCTACCTGGCCAACAAAATCTTCTTCACGCTGGCCGAAGGCAGGCAGGAAGGGCGCAAGCGAACCTTTTGTATGGCAGGCTGGGCGTTCTATATTCTGGGCATACTACCCTGGGTGATGATTCTCATGGCCGAGCAGAAGGGCGCAGATGTGATTGTCTCCGAAATGTAGACGCAAAAATCTGAGTTGTTCTCCGGGTGGAAACGTGTTACATTGGAAGCGCCCCAAATTACAGTCTACTCTATTGTACAATTATCAGGAGAAACCCAATGGCAAGTAACAGAGGTCTTGCGTACATCAAGCCAGGCGTTGTCGAAGTCCGCTCCATCGCCTATCCCGAACTGGCGCTCGGCTCGCGCAAATGTGAACACGGCGTGATTTTGAAGATTATTTCCACCAATATCTGCGGCTCGGATCAGCATATGGTGCGCGGACGGACGACCGCACCGGAAGGGTTGATTTTGGGCCACGAGATCACCGGCGAAGTGATCGAGGCCGGGCGGGATGTGGAGTTTATCCGCGTGGGCGATATCGTGTCGGTACCCTTCAACATTGCCTGTGGCCGTTGCCGCAACTGCAAAGAGGGCAAAACCGGTATCTGCCTGAACGTGAACCCGGCCCGGCCCGGCGCGGCCTACGGCTATGTGGATATGGGCGGCTGGGTCGGCGGCCAGGCCGAGTATGTGATGGTGCCCTACGCCGACTTCAATCTGCTGCGCTTCCCGGACCCGGCCCAGGCCATGGCGAAGATTCGCGACCTGACGCTGCTTTCGGATATCTTCCCCACCGGCTATCACGGCGCGGTCTCGGCCGGCGTCGGCCCCGGTGCCACAGTCTACGTGGCCGGTGCTGGTCCTGTCGGTCTGGCCTGCGCCCATTCCTGCCAATTGCTCGGCGCTGCTGTGGTAATCGTCGGCGATATGATCCCCGAACGGCTGGCCCAGGCCGCCAGCTTTGGCTGCGCCACCATCGATCTGCGCCGCGACGCTTCGCTTGAGGATCAACTCGAAGCGATTCTGGGTGTGCGCGAGGTAGACTTCGCGGTAGACTGTGTGGGCTTCGAGGCGCGCGGTCACGGCCACGCCCACGTCCACGAACAGCCAGCCACCGTCCTCAATACGGTCATGAGTATCACCCGGGCCGGCGGCGGCATCGGCATCCCCGGTCTCTATGTGACGGGCGATCCCGGCGGCGTGGATGACAATGCCAAAATCGGGATGCTCGGCATTCGCATCGGTCTGGGCTGGGCCAAGTCCCACTATTTTGTCACCGGCCAGTGCCCGGTCATGCGCTATCACCGGCAACTGATGATGGCGATCCTCTACGACAAAGTGCAGATTGCGAAAGCGGTCAACGTGCAAGTCATCTCGCTGGATAACGGGCCAAAGGGCTACCAGGATTTTGACAAGGGGGCCGCGACGAAATACGTCATCGATCCGCATGGGATGATCCCTGCGTAGACAAACGGATCGCGTAAAAAAGAGCCGACCGGATGTTGCGGTCGGCTCGGCGCGTCTATTGGTTTGTCAGATTTGGGTGTGATTCAAAGGTTACAGCGAGCCAATCAAATGAACCGTTCGGACCTTATTTCCGCCTGGCAACACGAAGAAGCGCAACCCTTCGTCGGCTGGGACTTCTCCTATCTGGACGGGCGCATGTCCCAGGACGAGTTGCCCTGGGACTACATCGCCCAAGCCAGCGCGTTGATGGAGCAGTCCGCCTCTGTGCTGGATATGGATACCGGCGGCGGCGAGCGCCTGTTGGAGATGCGTCCCCATTGGCCGGCGCGGGTGGTAGCCACGGAGGAGTACCCGCCCAACCTGGCCCTGGCCCGGCAGCGGCTGGCACCCCTGGGCGTGGAGGTGCGCGACGTGCATATCACCGACAACGACCCCCTGCCCTTTGCCGATGCTGAGTTCGATCTGGTGTTGAACCGCCACTCGGCTTTCAACGCCGCCGAGATCGCCCGCATCCTCACGCCGGGCGGCAGATTCCTCACCCAACAGGTTCACGGGCTGTGGAGTTGGGATTTGCTGGAGTACTTTGGCGCCAAACCCCAGTGGCCCAACGCCACGCCGGCCCAATACGTCCCCCGTCTGGCCGCGGCCGGTCTGGAGATTGCGCAGGTGCAGGAGTGGAGCGGCAAGCTGCGTTTTACGGATGTGGGGGCTATCGTCTATTATTTGAAGGCCGTGCCCTGGGAAGTGCCGGATTTCTCGGTCGCCACCCACCAGGTCGGGCTGTTCGCTCTGCAAGAACGCTTGGCGCAGACGGGCGATCTCGCCTTCTTCGCCGGCAGCTATACGATCGAAGCCCACAAAGCGATGAGGTGAATTCGATGCCGGTTTATATCCCTGCGGTCCAGCAGAAACCCGGCGTTTGGCGCGGCGGCCACGTCTGCGAGATTTTCCGCGATCCGGCGGATGCTGACTATCCCAACGGCGACTACCGCTTGTGGGCAGGCACGGCCACTATCGAGCGTTCGGCGGACTATAGCTATTTTGTCAACGCCGAACGTCTGCACATTCTGCTGGCTGGTGACGGGCTGCGGTTGCGCTTCCGTGAACCGGAACAGACGATTACTCTTGCCTCCCAGGAATCCTACACCTTTTCCGGTGTGCGCCCCCTCCACGTTGATTTGTTGGGCGCACCTGTTTTTGCCTTCAACCTGATCTACCGCCAGGGATTGTCCAGTGGTGCTGTCTTTGTACCCCTGACCAGTACACCTCAACTCTATACAATCCACACAGAAGCCAGCATCGCTCGGACTCAAATTTTCTATGTGGTTTCGGGAACAGTGGCTCTGGAAAGTGCTGGCGGGGAGCGCGTGATGGGTCAGGGCGACACGCTCCTCTGGGATATGCGCGGCCCGTCCACCCAGCCCCTCTACTTGCAAAGCCAGATGGCCGCGGCATTGCTTTTGTTGGCCTACGTGGCCGAACCCAACGCTCACCCCACTATTTCGGCGTAATTCAACAGGCGAGCCGTTGCTGCGTCCAGTGTGTCAAACTCGCGCTGGCCCACCGCTGCCACAATCGCCGCGCCCACCGCGGCTTCTTCCGCCAGCGCAGGGATGTGCAGAGGCATGGCGAAACGGTCGGCCAGAATCTCGGCCAGCAGCCGGTTACGGCGCACACCGTTGCCCGCCCCCACCAACGGCGACCGTTGCCCGATGAATGGGGCCATCTGCTCCCCAAAGCGATAGAATCCTTCGGCCATCCCTTCCAACAGCGCGCGCGCAAAGTGGCCCGGTGTAAAGTTGTCCGGCGACAGCCCAGTGAAGCTGGCGCGCAGGTTTGGGTCCACCCGGCTGCCCGTGAAGAATGGCTGACAGCGCAGACCGTCGCTCCCCGCGGCGGTGTGGGCAGCCAGGTTGGTCATCCTATCGTAGAGATCGTCTGCCGAGATGCCGTTGAAGAGCTGTTCCCCTGCCTGGCGGAAGAAGTTGAGCAGATAGGCGTAGGATCGCCCGCCAAAAAGCCCGCCGCCAATCAACAGATAGTGGCCGCCAGGGAAGGGGCGGTTTTCCAGACCAGGGATGAAGTGGAATTCGTCCGTGCGCGCCGAAATCTGGCCGCCTGTGCCCACATTGAGCAGCAGACTGCGGGCTGGCTCCCGCACGCTGCCGATAAAGCTGGCCTGGTTGTCGCCCAGCGCCACGCCCACAGGCAGACCCGCGGGCAGACCTGTCTGCGCGGCAATTGCGGGCCGCAGACCACCCGCCTGCTCACCCGCCACACCCACCGGTGGGAAGAGTGCAGCGGGCAGACCCAGCCGATCGAGCAGCGCCCAATCCCACTGATTTGCCACAATGTCAAAGAGGCCAGCACTCCCCGCCAGGGTGGGGTCACTGCTGGGCGGTGCGCCGGTCAGAAAAGTCACCACTGCGTCCGGGACAAAGCAGGCGGTGAAGGGCAGAGAAGGCATCTGGTCGTTTTGGTGTAGCCAAAAGAGAGTTGTGCCGAGAAAGCCAGCCGCAGGCACGCAACCCATACGCCGGAAGGCTTCCACGCCACCAGCCTGGGCAATCAATCGCTGCAAGTAGCTCTCGTGGCTGCCAGGGATTTTCTCCTGGGCGCGCAGGTCTTGCCAGGTAATGGCCGGGCGCACGGGCGCGCCTGTGGCATCGAGAAAGGCGACTCCGTGCTGCTGGCCTGTCACGCCAATGCCCCGCACTTTGGCAGGATCGATGCGGGCATCTGCTACAATAGTTGCCAGACAGTCGATAGTGAATTGTTGCAACTTTTCGACGTCCAGTTCTGTCCGGCCAGGGGATGGGAACATCCCCGCCCGGTTGGGCGTCGTTTGATGGGCCAGCAATGTGCCTGAGTCTGTGTCCAGCACAACCGCGCTCAGTGTGGTGGTGCCGATGTCGAGTCCGATGTACATAGGGTAGTTTCCTGTTGGGGCTGGGGATCGGGGACTGGGGACCGGGGACTGGGGAGTAGGGGCGAATCCCCAATCTCTAATCCCCAGTCCCCAGTCCCCAATCTCTGCTCCCATTCTAACGTCTTTTTCCGGAGCAATGCAAACCATTTATGCGTGTTCTTCCTCAAGTTTTTGCCAGCAATCGGGCTTGGGCTGCCGAAATGGAGGCCACCCAACCCGGCTTTTTCCAGACCCTTGCCCGCCAGCAGAACCCGGAATATCTCTGGATCGGTTGCGCGGACAGCCGAGTTCCCGCCAATCAGATTGTGGGGATGTTGCCCGGCGAGCTTTTCGTCCATCGCAATGTAGCCAATCTGGTGGTGCATACAGACCTGAACTGTCTATCGGTGATGCAATTTGCCGTGGATGTGCTCAAGGTGAAACACATTATTGTCTGTGGGCACTATGGCTGTGGCGGCGTGCGGGCGGCGCTGCTGCAAAGCCGTCTGGGGCTGATCGATAACTGGCTGCGCCACATTCAGGATGTGGCCGAGAAGCATACGCTGCGGCTTGCCGCCATCTCCGACGAAAACCAACGGGTTGCCAAATTGTGCGAACTGAATATCGTCGAGCAGGTGCGTAACGTCTGCCAGACGACGATTGTCCAGGATGCCTGGGAGCGGGGGCAATCGCTCCACGTCCACGGCTGGATATATGACGTCGGCGATGGGCTGTTGCAGGACTTGGGCTTTTGTGTGTCGGCCCAGGACGACCTGCATTCCCTCTATGCGGATGCGCTGCAGGGGTTGTAGCTCTTGAAAAGCTGTCTCGATTTTTCTATCTTTCTGTTGTAAACTTGTTGGCAAGCAAACGGGTCTATAAGCTGATCCGGACGGGGTTACGATTCTTTAATCAGCTTTCGCTGGACGCTATTTTTCTGGCGACGCAGGAATCCGAGACCAACCGTTTCAATTCTCTATACACCTCCGGGCCAAACCTCTCCATCGAACCCTCATCGCACTGGCCCGCGTGATTCTTTGACAGGCGTACTTTAATCTTTCTGTTGTCGTTTCCGCTCCCATAAAGCAGGCTGCCTTTACGCGTTCCACTGGAGATTCCTAACATGTCAGATCATCTGCGTTTTTCGCTGGTTTTGCGTTTTCTGGCCCTTGTGCTGGTTTGGGGCCTCTTGTCCGGCGTTACCAATCGCCAAATTCTGGCTGGTGAGGATGGGCTGCCCACGCAACCGGCTACGCCGGTTGTTACTCCCACCCCCTCTGCACCGATCCAAGCGGCCAGCACAACCAGCCAGGATGCAGTCTGGGCCGAGTGGGAAACCCTCTCTCCTGCTGTAAAAGCCAAAGTCGATGGCCGGATTCTGGACGAACTGCGGGGCGTTGTCTTGCCCGCGCATCTGGGCACGGCTGCTCTGCCTGCTCCTAAGACCAACGACAACCCGGCCACGCCCCGAACCCAGACCCGGTTTATTGTCTATTTGCAGGAGAGCGCAGATATTTCATCCCTGGACGACCGAGTCTATGCCAGTCAGGCTGACCGACGCGCTGCGTTAGTGGATACTCTGCGCGCCAGCGCGGCCAGCAGTCAGGCCGGTCTGTTGGAAATGCTTAGCGCAGCCAGCCGGGGCAGAGAGAGTGGCGCCGCGCCGGTCACCAGTTTTCAACCCTTCTTTATCATCAACGCAGTGGCCGCCGAGGCCGACCTCTCCACGATCATCGCGTTGGCCCAGCGGGACGACGTGGCCCGGATTGTTGCCAACTACTCCCTCTACCCGATTGTCCAGGAGGTAGCGTCACCCGTCGCTGCTCCTGGGAGTGCTACCCTGGAAAGTGGATCTGATCAGAGCGCTGATCCGGCCCAAACGGAAGCTGACAATCGTTATCGCTGGAATCTGCTGAAGGTGGAGGCGGACCGGGTGCATACGGAGTTGGGCATTCGGGGCGGCGGCGCGGTGGTGGGCAACTTTGACACCGGGGTAAACTACCGCCACCCGGCCCTGTTGCGCCAATACCGGGGCAACCAGAACGGCGTCATCAACCACAATTACAATTGGTTTGTCCCCGACGGCGAACTCTATGCCAACGGCAATTTGGGGCCGAGTGTCTCCGCTGAACCCACCCTTTGCTCTGACCACGGCAGCCACACAATGGGTACGATGGTGGGAGACGCTGGTGGCAACGCCCCCAAAATTGGCATGGCCCCCGACGCCCGCTGGATCGCTGTTCCTGGCATCTGCGGGGCGACAATGTCGGGCGGCATCCGCGATGACATCGGCGGCATCAAAGCCTTTCAGTGGTTTCTCTGCCCCACCGACTTGACCGGTGATCTCTCCAGCGCCGACTGCTCGCAAGCCCCCGATGTGATCAACAGTTCGTGGGGGTCGGCCAATCCGGTCAACGATACTTTCCGCCCGATCTTGCAGGTGCTACGCACGGCGGGGATCGCGCCCGTCTTTGCCGCGGGCAACCCATCCGCGGGGTTGGGTTCTATCGGCACACCGGCCAATGCGCCCGAAGCCATCACCGTCAGCGCCACGGATGGCAATGACCTGATCACCTACTTTAGCGCGCAAGGCCCGTCAGTCTACCCCGGCGAACAGAAGCCGGAGTTGTCCGCGCCGGGCCGCTATGTGCTCTCTTCGGTGGGGTCGTCGAGCTATGAAAGCTATAGCGGAACGTCCATGGCCGCCCCGCACGTCTCCGGTCTGATTGCGCTGCTGGTCTCGGCGGATCTGCAGGACGGTTTCCGGGATTTTGATGTGGAGGATATGGAGCGGTTGATGACGCTCTCTGCCCAAGACCTGGGCGACGTCGGCGCAGACAACCAGTATGGCTACGGGCGGATTGACGCTTACGCTGCCGTCCAATTGGGGCTGAGCGCCGGCGATCTGCGCGGGCAGATCTTCGACCAGGAGTATGGCACAGCCATTCCCCACATCCAGATTGCGGCCTATCACGCCGGTATGAACCGACGATTTAGCGCCCAGGCCGACGCCAGCGGCGCGTATTCTCTCACTCTGCCCGCCGGTGACTATCAGGTGACTCTCTCCGGCTGGGGCTACGAGACAACCGCCGTGGGCACGCACAAAGTGGTGGGCGGCGCGCTCTCGCTGCACGATTTTTCCCTGCTCTCCAAGCCAAAGGCGACGGTTTCCGGGGTGGTGCGCGACGAGAAGGGTGTAGTAGCCGATGCGCTGATCTACCCGGCGGGCAACCCGGCGTTGCAGAGCCGCAGCGGCGCGGATGGACGTTATCAGATTTTGCTGCCTTTGGGTGATGAGGAGCTGGTGGTGGCCGCGGGCAAGCGCCGTCTTCTGCGGCAGACCGTCAAAACTCCAGGCGTTGGCGCGCAGGTCAACCTGACGTTGAAGAGCGCCCCGTCTATCCTCCTGGTGGACACCAGCCCTCTCGCCGGCTGGTTTGTGGGCTGGTCTGTCTATCGCTTCTTCACCCGCGCCCTGGATGAGCAGCGCTATCAGTACGATCTGTGGCGCATCCAATATAGCGACTTTTCCGACACGCGGCTCGGCGTGGATGGATCAACCCAGTATGGGTTGCCCTCGGCCCAGACCCTCCAGCAGTACGATCTGGTGATTTGGGTGCAGAGCTTCTGCAACGACGCCTACTGTCAGGCGCGCTCACCAGCGGCGATGGGGGCCGAACCGGCCATCATCAGTTATCTGGATGGCGGTGGCCGCCTCTTTATCTCCGGCCAGGACTTAGGCTATGCGGATCAGGGCAGTACCCTATTCAAGTCCTATCTGCAGGCAGAGTATGTGAGTGACTATGGCGGCTACGAAGGCCAGCCACTGGTCACAACCGATTTTCTCGGTGGTCTTAAGTTGGAGCTGACCAATGGCTCGCTCTATGGCTATGCCAATGGCGTGTTCTATCACCGCCCGGATGTTGTGCGACCGCGCGCGGACGGTCTTGCCTTTCCTGTGCTTAGTTATGCCAACGAGATTGGCGCAGCGGCTCTGGCTGTGGCCCCCTGCGCCGCCTCCTATCGTGCCCTCTATCTGGCGGCTGGCTACGAAAATCTGGCCCCCCGCGCCCACCAGACCCTGCCCGATTGGACGCGCATGTTGGACGCCAGCATCACCTGGCTGACCGCCAATGCCAACGACGATCGCTATGCCTTTGCCACGGATAGACAATTCGCCAGCGGGATGGCCGGCGGCAGAGCAAACTATACCTTCTCCCTGGCAAATCTGAGCGATCGGAATATGCGCTTTGCCGTCAATCTGCATGGCAACCGTTGGCCGACAACCATCCTGCGCGGGGGTGTACCTCTGCTCTCCCCCGTGGAACTTCCAGCCTGTTCGCGCCACACCTTCGATTTGGCTGTCGATTTGCCCTATGCGGCGCAACTGGGCGAACGGGACGCTGTGACGCTTACGGTTTCCTCAGTCAGCCATCCGGGTCTCCCCACCTACCAACGGAAATTTGAAACTCTGCAAATGCCCCAGTGGGCCGAAGAGGAGCCGCTGCCCACCGTTGGGGTCGGAATGAGTACCATCAGCCTGAATAATAACTTTCATGTCATTGGCGGCTGGGATCCCATCTACGGTCCTTCCGCCGCCCATTGGCGTTTCGACCCCTGCAAAGCAATCTGGGAACCCCGTTCATCTCTGCCCGATCCAAGCATCTATTCAGCGTCCGCGGCCATCGGAGACCGCTTTTTTGTAGCCGGGGGCCATCATATCGTCGGCGGTGGATATCATATCTCCGACACGCTTTTTATCTATGACAGCCAAACGAACATCTGGTCAGAGGGCGCTCCCATGCCCCGGACATTGAACGGGGCCAGCGGCGCGGCTGTGGACGGCAAATTCTATGTCTTTGGCGGTGATGACGGCTTGGGTATCTCCATCAGTTTTCTCGTCTACGATCCGGCCACAAACCAATGGGAGGATCGGGGGGTGATGGACGGCGTTCCGCGCCTGGGCGCGGCAGCGGCGGTGGTCGCTGGCGATATCTACCTATTGGGCGGCCTTTATAATCCAGGGTTCTTTACCCGCTATACGCCGGCCACAAACCTTTGGCAGCCACTGCCCTCACCCATATACGGGCGCTACGGCGCGTCACTGGTGGCCGCGCCAGATGGTTATCTCTATCTGTTGGGTGGTCAGAGTACGTTTGTCGAGCGTTATGATCCGGCAACCCTCACCTGGTCATCTGTGAACGACACGTTGGATGGCAACCGAGAGCAGGCTGGCGCTGTCTACGTCGAGGGCAAACTCTATCTGGTGGGTGGTTACCACCCGACAATCAGCCACGAATCTTTGCGTCTGGCCAGCTCTTTCTGCGAATCTGCTCTGGTCAACCAACAGACAGCCGCCAGCGTAGACGGCGAGATCGTCTATACACTGGATATACAGCCGGGCAACCGAGGCTATCCCAATGCGCGTCTGTCGGCGCCCTTCCCGCCTGGGCAGAGTTTCAGCGCTTTTCGCGAGAATGGGCTGGGTGCCTCCTACAATTCGGCTACACATGCCGTGGAGTGGAGCGGCCCTCTGCCCGCCAACTCTGTGCCGCTGCGTCTCTCCTATGCGGCGCGGCTGGACGACGGCGCATGGCAAGCGGGCGACCGCATTACGCATACCGTCCATCTGGACAACGGCGCCCGTCTGGCTATGACGCGCAGCACGGCGACCCAGCTTTTTGTATCCGACTTCTCGGCCAGCACCAAAGCGGTCAACCAGCAGACCAGCGCGGTGGGTACGCCCTTCACCTATACGATTGATCTGCGCAACTACTCGCCCGTGGGCGGCGAACTCTCCTTTAGCGATCCCCTGCCGCCCACGCTGGACTACGTGGTGGGCAGTCTGGCCGTGGGCGGCGGAACGGGCAGCTACGATCCGGCCACCCATTCGATCCGTTGGCAGGGCGCGGTCGGTGTAGACCGACCCGGCTTTGCCAATTTGGGGAGTGGTTACGTCTGGGTTGATACGCTGGGCGAAGGCAAGATGCCTGCGCCAGAGTTCGTTTGGCAGGACATTCGCAGCACTGGTCAGCCTGTCGTCTCGGGCATCAATGCAGTTGCCTGTGATCTGCCGCTGGGCTTTGCCTTTCCCTTCTTTGGCGATGCGTACACAAAGGCGTGTGTTGATGTCAGTGGCTACATCAACTTTGGCGATTTCGGATACCCGGATACTGACAACAGATGTCCGCTGCCGCGTGGCGGCGGCAACCTGCCGCGCATTGCCGCTGTGTGGACGCGGCTTGCCGTGGACGATGCAGTCTATATGCAGACCTTTGGTGCCGCCCCCCGCCGCTATACAATTTTCCAGTGGAGCGATGCCCACTTCTGGGATTACTTGGATGAGTACTACGGAATCATCCGTCTCCCCGACACGGACTTTCAGATCGTCCTGCACGAAGATGGCCGTGCGCAGGTCTATATGCTGCGTCTGGGCGTAGCGGTTCTGGGCGCATCCAGCACCGGGCTGATCAGCCCTTATGCCGGGCAGAGTGTCACCTATCAGTGCAAAGGCAGCAACCCGAAACTGCGCGACAGAATGGCCGTGGAATTTCTGCCGCCCGCTGGCGCGCTCCCCGCTACGGGCGCACAGGTCAGCTTCCAGACGACGGCGAAGCTGAACACACCGATCAACAGTCTGATCACCAATACAGTCACGATCCGTAGCGGTCAGGAAACCTACACGCGTACCGCCGCTCTGCTTGTCCGCTCTGTCGATCTGACCGCCTCTACCAAAACGGCCAGCCGCAGCGATCTGCTGCCGGGGCAGAGCGTGGCCTATACACTGACGATTGTCAACCGGGGCGTGGCAGACGCGCAACAGAGTACGCTGTCCGATGCGCTGCCGGCCGCGTTGACCTACGCGCCCGCTTCGCTGGTGTGCAGCAGCGGTCTTTGCAACGAAAGCGGCGGGGTGATTAGCTGGCAGGGCGCGCTGCCGTCGGCTGGCTCTGTCTCTCTCACCTACAGCGCCACACTGAACAGTGTGCTGCCGGACAGGACGCCCCTGACCAATACTGTAGAGATTCGCAGCAGCGGTCTGGCCGATCTGCGCCGTGCCGCGGTCGTCTATGCGCGCAGCACAAATCTGAGCGCGTCGCTCTTCGACTTTGGCGGCAGACCCAACGAACCGGGGGATCGCTTCACCCTCTCCGCGCTGCTGCGCAACACCGGCCTGCAAAGCACCGCCGCGGACTTCACACTACGTCTGCCGGCTGAGTTGAGTTACCTTCCCAATACGTTGCGCTGTGGGGTCGGCAACTGCCGTTTGGACGGGGAACGCATTTTGTGGAGCGGGACCCTGCCGCCCCGGGGTCTGGTGGCTGTGCAGATGGATGTACAGTTGTCCAGCGCTGTGGTCTCCGGTCAGCGCATCCGCGTGCAGGGCGAGATGGTGGACCAGACCTTTGGGCTGACCCACCCAGTGAGCAGCGAGATGCGCGTGGCGCTGCATATGATGATTCCGCTGCTGGAGGGTTCGGGTATAGAGCCGCCCCTCTTCCTGCCGCTGATCGAACACCGGCCGCCGCCACCGCCGGCCGCCGCGACACCGCTATCGCCATTGCCAACACCCACCCCCCCAGCCAACCCTTCGATTCTGCCAACGCCGACGCCAACGCCAACGCCAGCGGGTGGTTGAGTGGTTGGACTGACCAATCAAAAAGAGCCAGCGATGCGCCGATCGCTGGCTCTTTGCAAAGAAGGTGGACTTGTATCTTCTCAATATCCAGGGGAAAGACCTGACAGGTGCGCCCGTGGAGAAGTCTGCCAGGCAAAAAAATCGCTGGGCGCACCTGTCAGGTCTGGCCTTTACCACCGTTTATTGAGAAGATACGTCAACGGGATGGTGGAATAGCGGGTCAGAACCAAAAGAAAACCACTGAGTCACAGAGCGCACTGAGAACGCATCGCCAATTTCTCTGTGTGCTCTGTGTCTCAGTGGTGAATTTACTGCGCAAAGAACAAGGATTTCACTGGCGAAGGGCTTCTGATTTACACGGCCTGCAACTTGCGCACCAGCGCGCTGGTGGATGGCTCGGTCATCACACTGCCGTCGGGGAAGACAAGCGTCGGCACGGAACGGTAGCCGTTGTTGAGCCGGATGACAGTCTCGATGGCGTCTTCGTCGTGGCTGATATTGATTTCTGTGTAGGCGACTTGCAGAGAATCCATCACCTTTTTGGCGCGCCAGCAATCCGGACACCATTCGGTGGTGTACATTGTAATCGGTTGGGACATTCAACGGCTCCTGCGAGATGCGAGATGCGAGTTGCGTGCTGCGTGCTGCGAGATAAGAGATGCCACCTGCAACTTGCCACCTGCCACTCTTTTGCACTACAAAAATCATAGCGCAGTTTGGCCGCAAAAGCAAAACTGGGCGGTAGTGGAGATGACATCAGACCTGCCAGGTTTTCCGAAACCTGGCAGGTCTTTCCTCTCTTCTCGGCAAGCGGTTTCACCTTTCGTCTGTGGTATACTTCCCATAGCCGTTGCGTAGACCGTATCGTTTTGGAGGTGACAAAATGCTGCTTACCCTCGATCTGCCCGATCAAATTGTCAATCATCTGGAAAACAAAGCCTCTGTGCTTGAACTTTCCGTCAATGCGTTCACGTCCCGGTTATTGGAAAGCGTTCTTTACGCTCCACAAGATGCGGATTCGCATTTCATTTATACTCTGGACCAATCCTCTCCAACCGATTCGTTGCGCGAACTTACAGCTAAAATCGCTGCTTCTCCTCCGGATCCGTCTTTGATCGAACCAGCAACAAAGACAATCGCTGAGTTTCTTTTGGAACTCGAAAACGATCCTCCGCTTTCTGACGAAGATTCCATATCACCCCCAGAATGGAATCGTCTGTGGGCCGAGTTTGAACGTGAGATGAAAGAGATCGATCTGGCTGATGAAATCGCAGACGGACGCAGGTGAGCTATGCAGCGATATCTTCTGGACACAAACCATCTTTCCCCAATTGTGACACTGGATCACCCTATTCGGGAACGGATCATCCATCAGGTGCAGAGCCAGGATATTTTTGGTGTACCGGTGCCCGCGCTGGCGGAGATGCTTTTTGGCATTGAAACACTGCCGCGTCGAAACCAGAATTTGCGCGAATGGAGCCGTTTTTCAACGATTTTCACCTACTACGCCATCGGCAGAATAGACGCTGAGTTCGCTGTTGACTTACGGATTCAATTGCAAAGGCGAGGAAGACAACTGGCAATAATGGACGCAATGATTGCTGCAATTGCGCTTCGGTATGGCATGACTCTACTGACCACCGATGGCGACTTCGATCCCATCCCCAATTTGAAACGCGAGAATTGGCTCTAACCGGCAGCGTACCCCCACCCACCGACGAGGACACCCCCAATGACCCACGCCATCCCCTCCCGCTCCTATCTGACCGCGGCCGAAATGGCTGGCCCGCTGGCCGAGAGCGCGGACCTGCTGGCCGAACTGCAACGCACCCTTCTGGGCGAAGTGCGTTTCGACGCCTATTCCCGGATGCTCTACAGCACCGACGCCAGCCTCTACCAGATTCAGCCCATCGGCGTCGTCATCCCCAAAAACGCCGACGACATCCAGGCGGCTATGGAAATTGCGGCCCGCCACCGCATACCCGTGCTGCCCCGGGGCGGCGGCAGCTCCCTGGCCGGCCAGGCTGTGGGCGCGGCCCTCGTCATAGACACCTCCAAATATATGGACCGCATTCTGGGCGTGGACGAAGAGGCCAAAAGCGTGCGCGTCCAGCCGGGGATGACCGTCGGCGTCCTCAACGCTACGCTCTCCAAGCTGGGGCTGATGCTCGGCCCGGACCCGGCCAGCGCGGAGCGGGCCACCGTCGGCGGCTCCATCGGCAACAACGCCACGGGCAGCCACAGCATCCTCTACGGGATGATGGCGGACAATGTGCAGGAGGTGGCGGTCGTCCTGGCCGACGGCAGCGCCGCCCGTTTCGGCCCTGTTGCGCCGGGGGATTTGGCCGCCAAAGGACGGGGCGACTCGCTGGAGAGCCGCATCTACCGGGAGCTGCCAGAACTGGTGCGCGGGCTGCGGGAGCAGATTATCGCCCGTTGGCCCAAACACTGGCGGCGCGCCTCCGGCTACAATTTGGATCGCTTGGCGGCGGGGTTGGGGAGTGGGGAGTGGGGACTGGGGAGTGGGAATCCCTTCAATCTCCCAATCTCCAATCTCCAATCTCCAATCTCCAATCCCTCCTTCAACCTCGCCCAACTCATCACTGGCAGCGAGGGGACGCTGGCCGCCATCAGCGAGGCCACCCTGCGCCTGGTTGCCAAACCCAAAAAGACCGGTCTGGCCGTCGTCCACTTCGAGCGGGTGATTGACGCCTGTGCGGCCATCCCCGCCATTCTGGAGACGGATCCCAGCGCATCGGAGCTGCTGGACAAGCAGTTGATGGACCTGGCCCGGGTGCAGCCGGAGTGGGCCAAAAAGATGTTCTTTGTGGAGGGCGACCCGGAAGGGGTGCTGCTCACGGAATTTTACGGCGAGAACGAAGCCGAAGTGGAGAAGAAGCTGGCCCATTTGGAAGATCACCTGCGCCGGCGGGGGGTGAAGGGGATCATCCGCCGTTATGTGCAGCCCCAGGCCCAGAACGATGTCTGGTCGGTGCGCAAGGCCGGGTTGAACATTTTGATGGGCAAGCGGGGCGAGTACAAACCCATCCCCGGCATCGAGGATGTCTCTGTGCCGCCGGCCGTGCTGGCCGCCTATTTGGAACGCATCCTCAACTTTGCGGGGACGCTGCCCGCTGCCAAAGGGGTGGCGGTCTATGCCCACGCCTCCGCGGGCTGTCTGCACGTGCGCCCCCTGCTCAATGTCAAAGCGGCGGATGGCATCGCGGCCTGGCAGGCCCTGGGCGACTTTGCCTGTGATCTGGCGGTGGAGTATGGCGGGGCGATGACCGGCGAGCACGGCGACGGTCTGCAACGGAGCAGCCTGAATCCCCGTCTCTTTGGGCCGGAACTCTATGAGGGGCTGCGCCGAACCAAAGCCATCTTTGACCCGGACAACCGCATGAATCCGGGCAAAATTGTGGACGCGCCCCCCTTCACGGAAAATCTGCGCTACGGCACCGATTATCAGACAATTGAACTGAAGTCGGTCTACGACTGGTCCAGCGATGGCGGCTTTGCCCCCGCGGTGGAGATGTGTAACGGCGCGGGCGTCTGCCGCAAGCTGGGCGCGGGCACGATGTGCCCCAGCTATCACGCCACCCGGGATGAGCGGGACACGACGCGGGCGCGGGCCAACGGTCTGCGCAACGCCCTGGCCGGGCGCATCCCCCACGAGGAGTTGTACAGCCCGGAGATGTACGGAGTGATGGACCTCTGCCTGGGCTGTAAGGCGTGCAAGAGCGAGTGCCCCTCCGCGGTAGATATGGCCCGCATCAAATCCGAATATCTGGTCCACTACTACCGGGCAAATGGCCTGCCCCTCTTCAACCGGATGATGGGTCTGCTGCCGACACTCAACAGCCTGCTCTACCGGACGGCCCGCCCCCTCATCCCGCTGGTCAACGCCACCCTCGCCTCGGCCCCGGCCAAAGCCGTCCTGGAACGCATCGGCGTACACCCATCCCGCACCCTCCCGAAGTACGCCCCGGACACCTTCTCCAACTGGTTCCACAAGCGGCAGGTGGCAGGTGGAAAGTTGCAGGTGGCAGGTGATGCCGCACGCAACACGGATACCCAATCCCCAATCCCCAATCCCCAATCCCCAGTCATCCTCTTCCACGACACCTGGGCCGAATATAACCACCCGGAAGTGGCCCAGGCCGCTGTGAATGTGCTGGAAGCGGCGGGCTACACCGTCTATCTGGCCGAGGGACGCGCCTGCTGCGGGCGGCCTCTCATCACCGGCGGCCAGGCCGACAAGGCGAAGGCGTGGGTGGACCAGAATGTGGCGCTGCTGGCCCCCTACGCGGCCCAGGGCATCCCGGTTGTGGGCATCGAGCCAAGCTGTATTTTGACCCTGCGGGACGAATACCCGGCCCTGGCCGCGGACAAAGAACGGGCGCAGATTCTGGCCCGGAACGCGCTCACTTTTGAGGAATTTGTGGTGCGGGAGGCGGAAAAGGGCGGTTTTGCCCACATCTGGCGGGAGACGCCGGGGAAGGTACATCTGCACGGCCACTGCCACGCCAAAGCGCTGGTGGGCAACGAAGCGTCGGTGGCTGCGCTCAAGCGGGCGGGCTACACCGTGCAGGTCATCCCCAGCGGCTGCTGCGGGATGGCCGGGGATTTCGGCTATGAGAAGGATCACTACGAAGTCAGCCGCACGATTGGGGAGGATCGTCTCTTCCCGGCTGTGCGCGCCGCGGGGAAGGACGATCTGATCGTCGCCAGCGGGACGTCGTGTCGGGATCAGATCGGCCACTTCACCGAGCGGGAGCCGGTGCATATCGCGCAGGCGCTGGCGAAGGCGTTGCGCACGTAGACGGATTGCTGAGAGGGTGGTTTTTCAAGCAGAAAGGTGAAACGAGAAACGTGAGATCGGACGACGATCTCACGTTTCTCGTTTCTGCTCCAATTTCCTCATCGGTGGGTGGTGCGTAGTACGTGTACCGGTATCACTACCAGTTCACGCACCACGCACCACCTATCACATATCCTGTGACCTTTGCCCGTATCTTCCCTTACCGGTTGATCTGCGGCAGGAAGAGGCTGCGGATTTCCGCCAACATCTGAATCGTTTTCTTATCGCTGAGCGACGGCTGCATCTGGCCGTCCTGCTCGATCATCAGAGCGGCGGTGACAATCGCCTCGCCCACAGCGCTGCCTCGGTCGAATGTAGCGACGATCTGCCCGGTGCTGTTCGTTGTGCCGGTGATGACCTCCGCTCCGTCGATTGTGCCTTGCTCCCCATCGCCGGAGACACTCAGACGCACGGCCAGACCCACCGCCGGATCACCCCATTTGTCGCTGACGGTGACGGTCAGCGGTGTCGTCTGGTCCGTGGGCGAGAGGACGCTCATTGCGCTGACCAGCGTTAGCTGATTCGGGAGCGGCGCGGCAATCTCCAGAGTGGTGGTCATGGAAAGTTGGGCCACAGCAATCGAAATCAGCGCCGTGCCGGGCGTGAGCGGTGCAGTGAAGAGCGCGTCTACCTTGCCCTTCTGGATCGAGGCGTGGGTGGGCGAGATGACGCCCATCGAAGTTGTAATCGTAACTGGCGTACCCTCGGCCACACTGACCATCTGATCGTCAAATGCCTGAATCTTCATCGCCGCGGTGTCGGTGCCGTTGGGGCGTAGATTGCCCGCAGAGTTGCGGTTGTCCAGTACGATGTAAGCCGGCGTGCGACGGCGAGTGACAGAAGCCGTGGCGCTGTCGCTGATTGTGCCCTCTTCCTTCTCGATGAAAGTGACAATTACATCACCTGTCGCGCTACTGGGCAGGTCGTTGGGGGATGTAGCCGCCATCTTGACCTCCAGAGTGCGGGTCACTGTGGCCCCGGCTGCCATACAGAGGCCAAAGTTGGTCTCAAAGGCGGACATCTTCCAGTCATAAGTCCACCCACTGGGAACTTCCGTGGAGCGGTTGAAGCAGTGGGCAGCCGTGTCGGCGTTCTTGATGCTGAAGGTGAGATAGGAGATATCTCCGTAGTTGGCGCTGTCGCCCAGAGAGGTGACTTCCAGAGGCTGGAAGTTGAAGGGTGTCGAATCGGTGCGGATGAAGGGTTCCCCGTTCAGCGTGCCTTGCACCCACAGATAGGCCGCGCCCGGGCCAGGCGGTGTATAGCCATCCGAACCGAAACGACCGTCATCTGGGCCTCTGTCATTGTGCATTCCGTCGTCATAAAGGGTGAAACTGCCGCCGAATGGCTGCCCGTCGACGGTGGTAAACCAGCCGGTCAGCTGGTTCGCCGCCAGGGAGCGGGTCACCGTCTGGCCGTCGTTGTCCAGATTTACTTCGATGAATTGGGGGCCGACGGACAGGTTGCGGTTGCTGCCGCTGCTGGCGTTGACAGAGCTGGCGCCAATCGCGCTGAAGGAGAATGTGCCCGCGCCACTGTTGCCCGGCGCGACAGTCGCTTTCCAATTGCCTTTGCGCCCGTTGACCTTCACCTGCACGTATTGGACCAGACCCGCTGTGATGCACTGGACATTGGCTGAGTCGAGGCAGCTTATCAGTGTATTGTCAGGTGCGCGCACAGCCAGAGGGGCAAAGTTGCCGCTGTAGCCAGTGAGCAGGAAACCGACGCTGCTGGTTAACCCGTCCACCGAGACGGTGTAGATCTTGCTAGGCTGGACGGGAGCCGGCGTGAACTTGTAGCCCATATTGTTCTTGGCCCCGTTGATGTCATTGAAACTGACTTGGGTGCCGACTGTTCCCAAAGTGTTCTCCAGGCCAATCGTTGCGCTGGATGAATCGATGCCCTCTTTATATTGGAAGCGAATCTCACCGGTTTTGGCGTTGAGGAGAATTTGATAGGATCTCTCGAGAATCCCGCTGCCTGAGCTGTTGCCGATGGTACTGATTGCATACCAATCACCCTGACTCTTGGTGGAGACGGCTACGGCATCGGCATCTATGCTGTTCGGTGTATTGGCTGCGGCCAGGTTGGGTGGATTGATCCAAAAGAGTTCATCCCACAAAACGTAAAGCGCGCTACTGGGCGGCACAAATGGAGAGGGAATGGCCGAGTTGTTCGGTGAGTTGGTCAGCGGGATGGCTCCAAAGGTCAGATAGCCGTTGCGGTTGACCTGGGCAATACTCTCGTTTGCGCCATAGAAAGAAAAGGTGCCAGAGAGAGGTACAGCGACCGAGGGATTAGGCACTCCTCTGTTGGTTCCGCCTGCGGCCGGGCTGGTGTCGATCCAGCTATATTCCCAGGAATTGAGCTTGTCGTAGAGATAAGTCGCGTTGTTGCTGACATAATCGCTCCAGCGGCCTGCACCTGCGCTGTGGCTGAGCTGGGCACGCAGGATGTCGGCAGCAGCCTCGGTCTGGCTCTCGTCCACAAAGAGAAATTGACCGCCGCTGCCCAAAGCTGTGACCAGATAGGGCACAATACCGCTGGGTTGGCTGGCGTTGGCCCCCAGGCCCAGATAATTCTGAGCCGCACCGCTTACATTTCGAGGATTGGGCGTGGCCGAGTTGCAGTTGCCCATCACGGCAAAGGAACCCCGTATCTGGCGGCTGTTCAGCGCTTTGATCAGCGTCTCGGCGCTTACGGTCTGCGTGGCATCGCCATCGGTAAAGAGCCAGGCGTCGCCCTTTACCTTCGGCCCGATGGCCTGGGACATGGCACGCAGGGACTCTACCGGGCAGTTGGGATCGTTGGCGCTGTTGGCGGCCAGGCTGTTGATACTGGGCGTCACCAACTCAGGATAGAATTTGCCTGCCAGCAGCGCATTGTTGGTCGTCTTTGTGTTGTCAAAGCTGTAAAGGCTGAACTCTGTGCCTCTTGTGCTATTCTGGGCAATGTCGCTGACCTGTTCGGTCAGAACGGTCTTGACGGCATTGAGCTTCGTCCCGGCCATACTTTTGCTCACATCGCTGATCAACACCAGATGTTTCCACCACTGGTAGGTGCTGGATTTGGCATCGGTGGCCAGATTGGAGAAGCTGAAGGCCGAGGCTTCGCCGTCTCCGCTGGCGGCGCTGACCGCGCTGGTGGTGAATGGGTTGCCGACGCCCGTATTTTGCACAATCACCGCGGCAACGTCTGTGTCCGCCTGTTTTTTCAACGCCTGCCAGGCCCGAAAGTATGCGGGAACAGTGCAGTCCTCGGAACCCCAATGTACAAATTCATCGTCAGTATAAACTTCCTGGATGACGGAATGGTCGAACCCGACCCGATCCTGCCCGTCATCAACCGCGTCGAGCAGGTCCCAGAACATTGCTGCGATAGCCATTTCGTTGAATGGCGAGGCAAGCGAGGTTGTGATCACAGTCCCAGGCGCAGGCCCTACCGTAGATGTAATGAAGCGGCTGTGCCAGGTTTCCAGGTCAGTGCCGTTGCCATCAATATAGAAGTTCGCCTCTGGATAGCCCATGCCTGCACGCACTGCACCCTGGAAATAGTTGTTGATTCCTTCGCTCCAGGCAAACTCCTGGTCGCCCAAAATTTCGTTGAAGCTGTGGGCACCGCCCGGCGAATCATCACACGAATACTTGTCTTGAATAAAGTGGCCGTATTCATGTATGATTGGCGACTCGTCCCAAGTGTCCGGACTTGCCCCACCGCTTACAGTGATCTCATCCCATGCGCCGTAATAGTAGCTACTCCGCGGCGGTTCATTGTAGCCTGCCTCCCACTGGATGTCTGCCGTCAGATCGAGTTTGCCGTCTTCCCCGGAGATTCCCCCACTCTGATTGAAAAAATCCCATGCATCGTAAATAGCATCGGCGATGTTGAACACCCCGCTCTGATCGACATCTAATACCATATCAATCGGGAAGGTGCCGCCGTCCTCGTTGCCAAAGATGGATGAGTTAAATTCGTAGATATCGTCAACGTAACTGATGTCTGTTACATAGGCGACTTCGTGCTCCGTAGCTGGATCAAATACCCGGGCGTACAGCCGCAAGTAGAGTTCCAGCGCTCCACCGCCGATGCCGTCATCGTCGCAAAAGTGGAAGGAGTAGCGGCCATCTGCTCCGGTGTAGACCTCGCCATAAGAGTCATCCGAGATGGGGTCTTCCTCGCGCAATTCCAAGAGCGCAAAGCGTACCGGCACGAGCGTGTCGGCCAGATACGTGCCCGCGCTGGTGGGTGTGCGCTCCACCCGTCCAATCACGCCGGAGACATCAAAGCAGGGGTCGTCGTCGTCCGCGGCGCGCCCAGCGCGGTCGGCTGCAATCACCTCTCCGACAATCGTCGGTATTTCCGTACCCATTGGGCTGACGCCTTCGCTCTGACCGCCTGCTACCAGCGGCTTGCCGTCCGGCCCAAAGATGACAGGCTCGTGGGCCTGGGCCGCGCCGATCGGCAGCATTCCAAGCAAAATAGAGAGGGTGAGAAGAATCGACAGAATCCTCCGCCTGGATTGAAACGAAGGAAATCCACTTCTTTGACTCTTCTGTCTGGTGTACATAGGGACCAACCTTTCTGCGAAAAAAGAACGAAAACGGCATGTAGGGAACATCTGTGTGGATAAATCGGCGAGCGTTGGGGGTAGGATTCAAGCGTTGCCAGCAGTACAGTCACCTCCACAATGCGTGTGAATGGCTGCGCGCTGTAAAGCTGCGAATCTCTCTGCGCCCGCCCTTGCTATAGTTTTACAGATAAAGATTTTCTCGGCCTTCTCTCTGGTAGCTCGCATAATTCCCCAGAGAGAGATGGAAAATGATTACCTGTAAAACTATAGAATGGATTCTGCTGTTGCTCGTGCCCAGTAAACCATCAATTTGGCCGTTTGGGTATGGCACTCAGTGCCATCATGAGTGACATGTCACCGTGCTGGTCGCGACATGGTACAATGTCGCAGAGAGATGTCACACCACCCTGGGATCACCCGATGAACAGTGTGATCCATCCATAACCATCACTTTCAATCTATCCGAAACGCATTGCAGAAATGACTTCAGGAGTCCCTGTGCAAGAACCCCTATCCTTTGGTCTGTGGATGAAAGAGCGACGGCGCGTGCTGGGGTTGACGCAACGAGAGATGGCGGCGCGGGCTGCCTGTTCACTCTCCAGCTTGCGCAAAATCGAGTCGGGGGTGTTAATGCCTTCGCGCGAGTTAGCGCTCTTGTTGGCGGCGGCCATGGGTGTGCCCCTGGAAGAGCAGGAAGCCTTTGTCGCCTATGCTCGCGATGAACGGCGTCCAGCCCTGGTGAAAACAACGGCGCTCCCGCCAGCCCGCTCGCCGCTCGCTACCCCGTTGCCGACTACATCACCAGCCCCGCTTCATCGCACATCTTTGCCACCCCAAGTCACCCCCTTCTTTGGGCGTGAAGCTGAAATCGCCGCGGTGCAACGGATGCTCGCCAACCCGGCCTGTAACCTGCTTACCCTCGTCGGCCCCGGCGGCATCGGCAAAACCCGCCTCGCCATTGCCGTCGCCCAAACCATTTCAGAGTCTGGATTTTCGATTTCTGATTCTGAAGATGGCTCACCGTTGCATCAAGAATCAAGAATCACAAGTCTGCAATTCAACGATGGCATCTACTTTGTCTCCTTCGCCGGCGTCACTTCACCCGAATTTATGGCGACAACGATTGCCCATACGCTTGCTCTCTCTTTTGCTGACACGGCTGATCCACAAACCCAACTGCTGACCTATTTGCGGGAAAAGCAGCTCTTATTGGTGCTGGATAATTTGGAGCATCTAGTGGCCGGCGTCGATCTGCTGGTGGCAATCCTGCATGGGGCCCCATCGGTCAAATTGATAGTCACCTCGCGTGAACGGTTGGGCCTGCAAAGCGAATGGGTCTTTGAGCTTCAAGCATTGGCGGAGCCGGTGGCCGTGACCCTCTTTGCCGAACGGGCGCAGCGCGTCCAACATTCTTTTACCCTCACGCCGACGCACCAGGCGGCGGTCGAACGGATTTGCCGTCTGGTGGGTGGGATGCCGTTGGCGTTGGAATTGGCCGCGAATTGGGTCTATACCCTTTCCTGTGATGAGATTGCCGATGAGATCGAACGCAACTTGGATTTTCTGAGTGCTACCGGGCGTGATCTGCCCACTCGGCAACGCAGCATGCGCGCGACCTTTGATTATTCGTGGCGGCTACTCAGTGAGCAAGAGCGTAAGGTGTTGCGGCGGCTGGCTGTCTTTCGTGGCGGCTTTCAGCGCGAGGCGGCGACAGCCATTGCCCAGGCGACATTGCCGGTGCTTGCCAATCTTGTCGCCAAATCCCTTCTGCGGCGCAATGCCGAAGGGCGGTTCGATATTCACGAGTTGGTGCGCCAATTTGCCGGCGAGCATTTGAGTCGCGACCCTGTGGAAGAAGATCAAACCCGCCACGCCCATGCTGTCTATTATGTAGAGTTGGCTGAAACGACTGCGATTGCACTCAAGGGCGCTGACCAACCGAATTTGGTCAGTGAACTGGAGAGGGAAGAAGACAATATTGAGGCTGCATTGCACTGGACGTTGGCTGATCCCCAGCATCCCCAAAGAGCCGCGCCAGGCGCAGAAGATGCCGGAGTGCTGATGGGCGTGCGCTTGGCCACAGCGCTGGGGAGCTTTTGGATCACAACCGGCCATCTGACCAAAGGGCATTACTGGTTGTATCAAGCCTTGCACAAGGGACAAAGTTTGCCTGAAGCGTTGCGCGCCCAACTCCTTTACGCCCTGGGCGCTACGCTCTATGCCCAGGGTAACTTCCAACAATCGGAACCCCTATTTGAACAGAGCGTGGCTTTGTACCAAACTCTGGGCAACCAGCAAGGGTTGGCCGAGAGCTATTTCGCCCTGGGCCGATTGCACAATCGCCAAAGGAATTATGAAACAGCCCAGCAGTTGCTCAACCAAAGCCTTGTCTGTGCCCAGGCAGTTGATGACCTCTATCAGGTTGCCTATACCCTAAATCTATTGGTCAACACATGGATGGGGCAACAAGCGTATGAACATGCCGAGCGTGCAGCGCCACACGCCCTGGAGTCTGCACGTGCAAGCAACAATAGGACGGTGCTCACTTACTCACTGACAATTCTGGGTGAATTGGCGCGGGTCCTCGAACAGTATACGCAAGCCGAGGCCTATTACCAGGAAGGGATTACTCTGGCCCAGGAATTAGGGCAGCGATTACGCACGATGTGGTTATACCACAACTTAGGCCATGTGGCCCTTCACCAACACGACCCAGCCCGGGCCCGCCATTGCTTTGTCGAAAGTTTGCGACTGGGTCGGCAATTGCCGAATCACGAAAACGTTGCTATGTGTCTACTGGGCTTAGGCGGCGTGGCCTCTGCGCAGCGCATGCCTGAGCAGGCCGCTCAGCTCTTTGGCGCTGGTCAAGCGCTGCTTTGCCAGCTACAAAGTCATCTCGACCCGGTGGAGGAGGTCGAATATATGCGTAATGTGGCGGCCACACTCGACCAACTTAGTGTCGAAGAATATGCCCACCATGCACAAGCGGGGCACCTACTCAGCCCGGAAGAGGCGATCGAAATAGCCTTGTCGATTTGATCGACCCAAAATCAGACGCTGACCTGTCTCAATGCAAGAGCCGCTATTCTCCTCACCCAGTTCAGCTCTGCACAGATGCGTAGGATTGGCGATTAAATAACTTCGACAACCTTCCGGGAAGCGGCCACGAAATTGAGGACGTAGCAAAGTGGTTGTGGCCGCTTCCCGGAAGGTAGATCATCAACTTATTTGATCACCGATCCGTAGTGCCTGTGCGTTGCTCACCCATCGGGGCCAGACAACGGCATCGCTTCCCGATAGAATGGCGGCGGTGGCTCTTATTTTGCCATACGTGCGTTCAGCCACTCGATGATGTCGCCGAGTGGTTTCTCTTTGCCCAGGTCGTTGTGAAGTTCGTGATAGTAGCCGTCGTAGGTGTGGAAAGTCTTGTCCGGCGTGGTGAGCTGGGCGAAGAATTCCTGGGTGGCGGCGGGGATAACCAGATTGTCGGCTGTGCCCTGCAACATCAGAATCGGGCCAGGGGTAGCCTGTACTGAGGCTTTCACCCGTTTCTGGGCAACCAGAATCTGCACCAGCCAGCGCGCCGTGCTGACAGGCACAAGCAGGGGGTCTTCTGCAAAACGGCGCACCGCCTCCGGGTCACGGCTGATGTCGCCGCCAGGGGGGCGTGTCGTGGAAAAGGTGGGGCGAATCAGATTTATTACCCGCGCAAAGAGGACAAGTAATGGAGAAACCTCAGCGCGCACAGCAGGCGCTTGGATGATCCAAAAGTCCGCATCCTTCGGGTAGGTTTGCGCGTAGTCTAAGCCGATCAGCCCGCCCATCGAATGGCCGAAAACGGCAATCGGCTGGCCCGGTTGCTCGGTGCGCACAAGCGCGTTCAAGCGGTGTACGTCTTTGGCGTAGTCGTGGAAATGGTTGACGTGGCCGCGCTGTCCCCCGGAACGGCCAAAGCCCTGGTGGTCGCCGGCGTAGACCGCGTAGCCTTCCGGCAGCAGCCGCTCCACCAGATCGGCAAAGAGCCCACCATGTTGCCCCAGCCCGTGGACAATTATCACCACACCGCGGCGGATGCCGTGCGCCGGCAGCCATTTCTGGTAGAAGATCGAGACATTAGCAACGCCGGTAAAGGTTGCCGTGCTGTGGGTATGGCCGGTCATAATCCCTGCTTTCTCAAAAGTAATCAGTTATCAGTTAATAGTAAACAGTGGGTAGTACGCACGCCACTGATAACTGTTCACTGCCTACAGTCCCACAATCCAGCGCTGCCAGGGCGCTGCTTCCCAGCGCAACCCCAACGCGGCGAGATTCTCCCGGCTGGCTTTCAGGTGCGCGCTGCTGAAGGTGCGAATGCGCAGATAGCCGTCGCGCTTGCCCAGATAGGCGGGCATGGCCGCCACCAATTGCTGCTCGGTCTCTGTCCCCCACAGAAATGGTTCCAGGGCCAGGAGCAGACGCAGCTCCTCTTTCCAGGTAAATTGCTGGATGAGACCGACGACCTCGCCCTCTTCCTCCACCAGATAGATTTTGGAGGCGCGCAGGGTGGTCTGGTGCAACGAGCAGATGGCCTCCACCTGTTCGGCCAGGGTAAGGTCGTGGACGGTTGCGCTCTCCGTTGCCGTCTCTGCCACATTCATCTCTGCCACGCTTTGGGGAGAAGTGGCACCCTCCTCGCTTTCGTCGGGCAGGTCAAAATCCATACGCACAAAGTCGGCCAGGCGGTCGCCAAAGCGCAGGGAGATTTGGGGTTTGATGGCGATGCCGATGGGAAGTTGGGGGGAGTCGGCCAGCGGCAGGGAGGCGCGCATCTGTCCCATCTGGTAGTCGGCCTGCCAGAAGCCCATCTCTTGCAGCGCTGCGCCCACGCGTGGATCGGTCTCGCTCGGCATCCCAAAATAGGCCAGGGGCACATCGCCCCGCTGCTCCGCCAGGTCCAGGGCTTTTTCGATCAGATCAGCCAGAATTTCGACCCCCTCCGCGTCCAGGGACTCAGTGACCGCCCAGTCAAAGGTGCCCGCTGTCTCGCCCTCAAATTGCAGGATCAGATAAGCGACGACACGTCCAGCGCGCACGGCCACAAATGTCTCCATCTGGTTGCGCAACATACGCGGCCCAACCAGATAGCGGAAGATCAGCCGCCGCCACCAACTTTTGCCCAGGGCGGCCACGCTGCTGGGGTCGCTGGTGATGCCATCCAGCATCATATCCAGCACAACGCCAAACTGCTGTTTGTCTGCTTTTGCAATTGTATAGTTCATTTCCAATGCTCAATGGCCTGGCGGACGCACTCCCGCTCACCGGCAAAGGTCAAGCGGCGCACTGCATCCTCCGGGGTTGTCCAAATTACGCTATCCACCTCAGAACTCAAGTTCGACAATTCGCCGCCCACCACGCGCAGTAGATAAAAATCCACCTTCTTATTGACCGTCTCCGGCACGACACGGCGGTAGGTGTCGGTGTAGGAGTATTTCACCGTGCGCAGAAACATCTCCACAACCGTTTGCAGACCCGTCTCTTCTTGCACCTCGCGCACAGCCGCCTCGGCCGCATCTTCGCCAGGATTCACCCGTCCTTTGGGCAATTGCCACCGACTGCTGTGGGCCGTGGCAATCAGGGCCATCTGCACACGCTCCACGCCGTCGTCGCCTATCTCTGCCGGACGATAGGCCACACCGCCCGCCGAGTGGCTCTGGCGGACTGTGCGCATGACTGGTCGTGGCGGCCAGTCCATAGATGGCTTGCGCGGTGGGCGACCGGCTGGGCTCATAACCACCCCCGTCGGCGATAGAAGCGCAGCATCAGCCCAGCCACCAGCACAAAGATCACCAACACCGCCGGATAGGACCAGAGCCAGTCGAGTTCGGGCATGTGTTTGAAGTTCATTCCATAGACCCCGGCCAGAAAGCTGAGGGGCAGAAAGATCGTCGAGGTGATGGTTAGAACTTTGATGATTTCGTTCATGCGGTTGTTGGAGAGCGCCATATAGATTTCGATGGTGCTGCGCGAGAGTTCGCGCATACTCTCCACCAGCCCCACCATCCGGTTCAAGTGGTCGTAGATGTCGGCAAAATAGGGGCGGGCGGTGGCCGGGATGACGCTATAATCGGTCTGGGCCAGCCGATTCATCAGGTCACGCTGGGGCTGCAAAACCCGGTTCAATCGCAGCGCGCTGCTCTGGGCCGTGAGCAGATCGTCCAGCAGGCTCTCGCGGGATATGTCACCCTTTTTTTGAAAAATGATATCACCCAGCCGCTCCAGTTCTGCCTCGAAACCGTCCAACAGACGGGTGATCCGATCCGCCTGGGATTCCAGAATTTCGTAGAAGAGCAGGGCGGGTCCACGGCTGATCCCCTCCTGGCTGTGATGTGCCTTGTCCTCCCACAGCGCATTGATCGAACTCATCTCTTTCTCGTGGATGGTGATCAGGAAGTTGGGGCCGAGAAAGATGTCCAATTCGCTGCTGATCATATGCACCGGTTCGTCGCCCAGATAGATGCTGTGGATGACGATGTAGAGGTAGCGGCGATAGTCGTTGATTTTGGGAAGCAGGACACTGTGCGCGGTATCTTCCACAGCCAGCGGGTGGAAGTTGAAGATGTCGTCCAGAATTTTCTTCTGCTCTTCGGGCGCGGGATTGAGCATATCCACCCAGACCAATGCGTTGGTGTCGCGCATGGCCGAGGCCAATTGCTCAAGCGGAAGCTCATGCACCAGCGCGCCGCTGGTATGGCGGTAGAGAATGCGAATCATCGAATCACTCGCAGCTACAGAGAGGATGGATGGAATGAATCTATTGTATCACAAGGGGAGGGGATAGTGGATATTGGATAGTGGGTATTGGGGACGTCACTGCCCAATCCCCAATCCCCAATCCCTAATATCTTCTTATGCCAGCTATCCCCGCCAGCAAAAAGGCCAGCGCACCCACAAAGCCCAGACCAGCGACTCCGAAAAGGGCAAAGCGGAAGAGTGTAGCCCGGCTGCTGGGGATCAAACGGGGGCGGAAATCGTCCACGCCCACACCAACACCCTGCGCTTCCTGTTCTGCCACAACCGGCAATTCCTCTGCAACCGCGGGGGCTTCCGGCTGAATGTCCGGGATGAAAGCCATCAATGCCGGTACGGGCACAGCGTCGGCTGGCTCTGCCAGACCAGGCGGCGTGGGCGTGGGCTGCCCATCGAATTGTTGCAGCGCGGGATCGGGTGTTGGCGTCTCCACAACCACTCCTTGCTGGTCAGGCGGCGGCTGTGATTGGATATCGCCCTGCGCGGGGGTGGGTGGCTGAATGTCCGGCGTGGATGTCGGCGTAATCGTAAAGGTGGGGGACGCCGTCTCCGTTGGGGGGACGGGTGTGTTTGTGGGAGTCGTTGTAAAGGTCGGTGTGGGCGGCGGCGTATTGGTGTCGGCGGGCAGCGGCGTCAGTGTCCAGGTCGGGGTGGGTGTCTTCGAAGCCGTCGGCGTCCAGGTGGGTGTGGGCGTGTGCGGCGGCGTAAATGTTGCCGTGGGAAAGACGATCGGCGTGATGGTATGGGTTGGCGTCGCCGTGGGGCTGGTGCGGTTGGGATCGCAAATCTCGTCATCGGCGGTCGCGCCGGGGGGCGGGCTTTGCACTTCGACGCGGCGCAGCGTCTGGTCGCTTTGACCCAACACATCCAGACGATATTTGTAAGACTCGGTACTCTTGACGCCTGTGTCGCTGGTGGTATAAAGCACGCTATTGGTAAACGTCTCAGTGGCGGGTAACGGAATCGGCGGCAGCAATTGGTCGTTTGCGATAAATCCTGACTGGAGGGTCGGGCTGATGACCACTGCGCGGGCAAAGATAAACGAAAAATCAGCCACATTCGTCGGCCGGTTGATACGCCAGGCCAGAAGCATTGACCCATTGCTGCTGCGCGATGCGGCAAAACAGTCCAACTCATTGGGCACCGGGGTAGGGGTGACTGTCAGTGTCGGCGTCGGCGTGGGGGGAGGTGATGTCTGTTGCGGGCCTGGATGCCAAGCGGCTGCCAACGTACTCCTGCCCGGCCACAAGAGAGCCGCCACCAGTAACGCCAGCATCGCAAGCCCGATCCACATCCGTCTATTTCCGCTCAATCCGCGTTCCATTCTTCTGTAGGACGGACTGTCAGTCCGTCCTACGGGTTAGCAGCCCCTTCGGTTGTGGCTGTCGGCGTAGGCGTAGGCGTAGTGCTGGCCGTTGGCGTGGCTGTGGCCGTTGGCGTGGCTGTGGCCGTCGGTGCTGGTTTGATCGTCCAGCGCCAGATCAGCCCGTAGCTGGCCCGGATGGAACCGCCTGGGTTGTCCAACGAGCCGAGACCCATGCCCAGCACAGCATCCGCCGGGCTGCCGTCGTTGGGCGCAGCGTTGTAGAAGGGCGCGGGCAGGCCTAGGGCGTAGTTGGCCGCGTACTCCTCGCCCGGTTTGGCCTCAGTGGTGATCCCGGCCTCGCCCCCTTCCCAATAGACCCGCACCGGCAAACCGGCCACCCGCTGCCCATTCTCATCCAGCGTATCCACCAGAATGTGCTGACTGTTGCCCGCTTCCTCTTCGTTGTACCAGCGCGCCCGCACCAATTTCCAATAGCCCAGACCGGGCGCAACCGCGGCCGCTTGTAGGCTGGCCCCGCGCTGCGTCAGCCGGGGATCCCAATCCACATCCGGCGTAACAGTCGCGGTCGGCGTCGCTGTGGGCGTGGGCGTCGCGGTTTGCTCTCCGCCGTCCGTCGTCGCTGTGGGTGTGGGCGTAGGAGTTGCGGTCTGCTCTCCGCCGTCCGCCGTCGCTGTGGGCGTGGGCGTCGCGGTCTGCTGTCCACCGTCTGTCGTCGCTGTGGGCGTGGGCGTCGCGGTCTGCTGTCCGCCGTCCGTCGTCGGCGTGGGCGTGGGCGTCGCCGCGGCCCCGTCCGCAATCGTCCACTGCCAGGTCAGCCCGTAGCTGGTATGGATGGAGTGAAAGGGTTGCTCGATGGAACCCAACCCCATCCCCCAGACTTCATCGGCGGGTTTGCCGTCATTGGGTTTGGCCCCATACGCCGGCGCTACAGATTGCATGGGAAAATCCGCCGCGTACTCTTCCCCGGCCTTTTCCTGGGTAAATGCAATGACCTCTCCGGCATCCCAATAGAAACGGATGGGGACGTCCACAACGCGCACATTTTCCGGGCTGCGCGCATCAACAAAAATGTTGACTCTGCCCTGGGCCTCCTCCTCGTCAAACCAGAGCGCCTTGACCAGTCGCCAATAGCCCTGGCCGGGCGCGACGACGGCGGCGCGCAACTCAGCGCCCCGCTGCTCCAACCGCGGGTCCCAATGGCGGGTTGGGGTCGCTGTAGCGGTTGCTGTGGGCTGCCCAACGCACTGGATCAGCGGTAGAAAGAGCGATGTGGTGGCGGTTAACTTGAGTTGAGAGCCTGCTTTGGAGAGAAAAAGCAGTTCGAGGGCAGGCTGAAACAAGCAAAGACGGAAAGTTTTGCAAGAGAGCAAGCTAAAAGTCAGAAAAAGAGCCAAAACTAACCAGATTTGGCAGTTTTTTTGGTCTTTTTGGTCTTCTTGACAACCCGATGGCGGGTGCGAGGCTTGGGATGAAAGCCAAAAGGCCGACCGAGGCCTTTTCCAGCAGGTTTGGTGTTCGAAGCCAGTGGTTCCAAAGCGAGCAAAAAGGCGAGAGCATTACGCTGAACTTGCCTGGCAGTCAAAGGTCTGGGCGAGGCAGGTGTGGACTGACGCTGCCAAGGGGGACGGCGGTCGGCTACCTCGTGACGAATGAGCAGAAGTTGGGAGTAGGCAAGGGCGCAGAACCAGACCCAGCGCTCGTGATGAGCAAGAGCCGAGGAACGGCTGGTGGTCAATCCCAGATGCTGTTTCATGAAGCGGAACATATGCTCAATGGCAAAACG
>CAMDEX010000017.1 GCA_945897075.1 Litorilinea aerophila | reverse complement strand
CAACTTCTATAAAGTGGCGGGCCATCTCTCTTTTTCCTTTCACTGCTCCCTACACGACTCTCTCGTCTCTTCTATTCTATTCTATCTGCCTTTGCCTTGACAACCAATCTCTCCACTGCTCCACTGGCTTTCTCCGACAGGCTGCTAGCTCACTCTTCTACGACCTCTTGGCTGCGGGCATACGGGTGCAGAATGGGCTGGCCGATCTGCCTCTCTTTTACGATCTGCCGGGGACAACCATTGCGCTTGTGGCGGATCGCAATGGGATGCTGCGCAACGGGAGCAGAGGTGTTTTGCTGCTACACCTGCACAACGACGTTGGCCTGCGCACTGAAGAAGTGGCTGTTCGCTTTGCGTGGCGGGGCTATTTGCCACAGATTTCCAGCGGGGAGAGGGAGTAGAGCGCAGACGGCGGACAGAGGACGGCGGACGGCGGAACGCAAAGATCGCATCATCAGCAGTCGGCAGTCCGTCGTCCGTCGTCCGTCGTCGTTAGGCGGCAAAGAGGATACGGCCACACGCGGCGCAGGCGACCAGCTCGTCGCCACGGCGCACGCTGCCGATCAGCCCCACAGGTATCTGCATGTGGCAGGCCGTGCAGGAGCCGTCCTCCAGCTTGGCGACCGCAATGCCATTCTTGCGCCCGCGTAAATACTCATACTGTTCCAACATCTTGCCGTCAATACTCTTGACGAGCTCCTCCCGCATATTCTTCAGATAGACATACTCTTTTTTGCGCTTTTGCAATTCTTCATCAACTGCCTGCTGTTTGATCTGCCACTCTGCCTCCTGGCTGTTCAGGCTGCTGGTCTGCTTGGCAAAGCGCTGCCCAATCTCATCGGCCTTGACCATTGCCTCCACACTGCGATCATCCAACGCGCCTTTGTGCCGACGCATAGACTCCACACTGGCCTGCAATGCCTCCAATTCCTTGGGGTTGCGCACCTGCCCCCCCATCAGCAGGCTTTCGGATTCTTTGATCCGTACGGCGAGAGAACCGGATTCCCCATCGGCATCCCGCTGTTCTTGACGCACTTTTTGCAACTCCGTCTCGGTGGCTCGCGTTCGTGTACGCATTTCGACCAACTCCGGCGAACCACCGGTCGTCTTTTGCAGTTGCAGGATGCGCCGCCGTATCTTGTCCCACATCGTGTCAATTTCCTGTAGACGGTATAAATCAGCGATTGGGTTCACAAAGGCTCCTGGAAAATGTGCGAACATTTGGGTATGGCAAAGTGTCTGCTTGAATTATAGCATTGATAAGGAAAGTGTCGCAACCAGCCCAGGGTGTCTGATTCTCAGAATCGTAGAATCGTATGCCACGGCGGAGCGGATGGCTGTAGCGTGGCTCTACGTAGAATTGTGTAGACGCAAAGTGTAGATAGGACACATAGAATCGTGTAGACCCAGAAGTGTAGATAGGACACGAATACCTATCCGTCCATTAATACGCATATTGGCGTGTACTCCTATATTGAAGAGTCTGATGAAGAAATGCTATACTTTTTTACACATGGAATATGGGATGAGATGAGAAAGTAGGATTGATTCCGGCAATATTCAGTGGTAGGCAAACAATCGTATCTACGCCATTTGGCGTAGAGGATCGTCAAATTGGACGAAAACTCTAGAGATTATGAGAGGCTGCTATGGCGAACATCAATCAATTTCGAAACGGTCACAGCGACACAGATGCTGTCCGTATAATGATCGTGGAAGATCACCCGCTCTTTGGACAGGGTCTGCGTAGAGTTCTGGAAGGGGAGACTGATTTGCGGGTGATAGCCGAGGTGGACGATGGCGCGCTTGCCGTGGATCGGGCACTTGAATTGCAGCCAGATGTGGTTCTGATGGACATCAATCTGCCCAACAAGAATGGTTTGCAGGCGACCCGGGAGATCAAAAACAGCCCGATGGGCAGCACGATTGGGATTATCATTTTGACAGCCTACCACGACGACGAGCAGTTGTTCCATGCTCTGCGTGCCGGTGCCGCAGCCTATTACACCAAAGATGTCCTGCCCAGTGAACTGATTCCCGCTGTGCGCGCCGTAGCCCACAACAACTATGTCATCGGCGATGAAGTGATGAACCGGCCACAAGTGGCCCGCTGGATGCTGCGCCAGTTTGATGATCTGGCCATCTTTGGAGAATCGCCCGATGAGATGTTTGTCCCCCTCAGCCCCAGAGAGATGGAGATTCTTCAATTCATCACACGGGGGGCCAGCAACAAAGAGATCGCCCATGCGCTGGGCATCAGCCGCCAGACAGTGAAGAACCACATGAGCAGTATTTTGCGCAAGCTGGCTGTAAATGACCGCACCCAGGCGGCTCTCCTGGCCCTGCGCCGGGGTTGGGTGCGGCTAGAAGACACCGCCTCTATCAATGTAGCCGCATAAAGGTAGAACGGCATGCTGTGCCGTCCTACGACTGAAAAGGCAGGGAGCGCATAAGTTGCGCTCCCTGCCTTTTTTTGGTTCAATAGGGTTATTACTATTCTACAGGAGCAGCCCTATGTCTATGTACCGTATGCCGTCCAACCGTGGCGGTCAAAGTTTTTTGGAATATGCGCTCATGATCATCCTTTTGGCGATCGTTGTGTTGGCTATTTTGCTGATTGTGGGGGACGATCTGCGTGTTTTTGTCAATGACCTGTTCTTGCGTTGGTTCCCTGCCCAGGATGAAGCACGTATGCTCCTGAGGATCGCGATGTGAAGTCCATTGCGCGTCTCGGTTTCTATCTGACCGATCTCTTCTTCCCGCCCCGCTGCGTAGGCTGTGCCAGGGCAGGCTTTGTTTTCTGCCACCCTTGCGCCCAATTGGTTGCCCCAGTGGTTGCGCCCATCTGCCCCCACTGTGGGCGGCCGCAGTCGAAGCCGGTGGAACTGTGCTGGAGTTGCCAGTTGGGCGAACGGGACTCTCTTTCTCTGGTGCGCATAGCCACTCTCCACAGCCACCCCCTGCGCTCTGCCATCCACGCTTTGAAATATGAAAGGCAACCGGAACTGGCCGCGCCCCTGGCACGTTATCTGGTTGCCGTGGCCCAACAACCGCCCTGGCTGGAGATTTTGCCCTACATTAATGCTGTTATCCCTGTTCCTTTACATGCCCAGCGTCTGGCCGAGCGGGGATACAACCAGTCGGCACTCCTGGCTGGGGAATTTTCTGAGCGCGTTGGGCTGAAGATGGCAGAAAGCTGGTTGCGCCGGGCGCGGCAGACCCGTTCACAGGTCGGGCTGAACGCTGCGGAGCGCCAGCAAAATGTGGCAGATGCTTTCCTCGCCGACTCTGTTGCGGCGGGCAAACGGCTCTTGCTGATTGATGATGTTTTCACCACCGGCTCAACCCTGGCCGCCTGTGCCCAGGCTCTGCGTCAGGCGGGGGCTGCCGCAGTCTATGGGCTGGTTCTTTCTACCCCGGCCCCTACCATCAACGACGATACCCCCGGCGATGTCTAAAGTCCCCGGCACTTTCTGAAGTGCCGGGGACTTTCGGAAACAGGCCATCTGTCCAGGCCAAAAGCACGGCATTGGACTGGTTGACAAGCCGCTGCATCGGGGTTACAATGGGTTAAGCCCCACACCAAAGGAGGTGTCGATCAACCAAATCTCCTCTCCCCACCCCGTCTTACACTGCCTTGTTCGCGCCAAATCAATATCCATCCGTACAGAAAGGAGTTTCTGGTATGAAGCTGAACATTCATGGCCGGAACATTGAAGTTACCGATTGGATTCACCAATACGTAGAGAAAAAGGTGGAACGCCTGGAACGCTACTTGCCCCAGGCCAGAGAGGCACGGGCCGAACTGGTCTACAGCGAGACGCGGGCAGCCGCAGATCGCTACACAGCTCAATTGACGATCTGGGCGAATGGGCGCATTTTACGGGCTGAAGAATCGACGGGGGATATTTTCGCCTCGATTGACGCCATCGTGGACAAGATGTCACGACAGATCGATCGCTACAAAGGGCGGCGTTTCAAGAACAAACGGCGTGAGGCCGCGGCTGGCGCTGCCAACGCTGACCTGGCCGCCATGCTTCTGCCTGAAGAGGCCGAGGTCGAGGCCGAAGAAACTGTGGGTGATGTCGTGCGCACCAAACGGTTCGTTGTCCAGCCAATGAACCAGGAAGAGGCCATCGAACAAATGGAACTGCTGGGCCATGACTTTTTCGTCTTCTACAGCGTAGATGCCGATGCCATGCATGTCCTCTATCGGCGCAAAGATGGCAATTACGGCCTGTTGCAGCCGGAACAGGGGTAAAGTTTTAAGTAAACAGTGAGCAGTCATCAGGGGCTATGTCCGTCTACCGATGACTGCTCACTGTTTACTGCTCACCCTATTCAAACCGAATATCCCCCACCCCCCGGCAGACACTCCCCGTGTAGAGCCAGGAAATCTGGCGCAGGGCTAGGGCCTGGTCGAATTCGGTCAGCGCAGATGTGCCATCGGCGGGCACGACGACGTTGTACCAGCGCAGCCCCGCCGAGGCCGCTGTATGCAGCACGCAGATGCTGCTGACCGTCCCCACAATCACCGTATTCTCCACCTTCCAGACCGAACCCAAGAAGTGATCCAGCCAGGTGCCATAAAAGCCGTCGTAGCGGCTTTTATGGCAGATGAGATCGTCTGGCTGGGGGGCCAGCTCGTCCACAATCTGCCAGCCCCAGGTGGCGTGGCGACAATGCTCAGGCCAGATGGCCCACTCCGGGTCGTTGTGAAAATGGGTGTCTTGGGTATAGGCCACGTGTACGCCCGCGCTGCGTGCGGCGCGCAACAAGTGCTGGATGTTGGGAATGGTGGCCGCGGCATCGGGCACAACCAGTGCGCCGCCCTCCTTGACAAAATCATTCTGCATATCCACCACAATCAGCGCAGTGCGGCCCGCGGGCAGAACGATCTCCGCTTTGAAGTTGATTTCTGGCACTTCGACCTGTTGGCCGGGGATAAATGGGACCTTCACAGGGGGTTCTCTCCTTTGGGTAGGGAAACTTTCGACGATTGGCTGCGTAGTGGCTGGTGTCATCACATATCTGGACTGATCCGTAGGGGCGCTGGTTGCTGCGCCCGGCGCACAACGGGCGCAGCAAGCAGCGCCCCTACCTTATCCTCACACAACATTCGCACGCTTGCTGATCTATCGAATTGATAGTGTGTATGTTACACGAAGTTTTGTTGCTTGTCAAGCGCTACTAAGAAACTCGCGCTGGCGTAGGTTGGGTTCTCCCGGCAAGAGATCAGTGCCTACGCTCCATCGAACGCCGGGAGAACCCAACAGTGCCCGTGTCTTATCGGATGGATTGAGCCACCCCGGCTCTACGGGACGCTTCGCTGGAAGTGTGGGTTTGTGCTACAATGCAAGCTGACAGCTTGCGTTACAAATGTTTACAAATGTAATGTGTACAAATGTTAGGTGAGGAAATTGATTGCGACGCTTACTCTCTGTTCAAGAAGATAAAATTTTGCGCCAGGAACGTGCGGTTCTGGAATCCTTGCAGATCGCCCTGACCCGGCTGGACGCAGGCGACGACGACCTGGCCCTGCTCAAAAACAGCCTGGAGCAGTTGGATGAGATGTTCCTGTTGGTGGTGGTGGGCGAATTCAACGCGGGCAAGAGCGCGGTGATCAACGCGCTGATGGGTGACCGCTACCTGACCGAAGGCGTAATCCCCACCACCAGCCAGCTCTTTCTCGTGCGCTATGGCGAAACAGTCAGCCGCGGTGTCAGCCACGACGATATCGCCGTCGTTCATCTCCCGGTTGACTGGTTGCGCGAAGTGAATCTGGTGGACACGCCGGGCACGAACGCGGTCATCCGCAGCCACGAACGCATCACCGAACATTTCGTGCCGCGCAGCGATCTGGTTCTCTTTGTCACCAGCGCCGACCGTCCCTTCAGCGAGAGCGAGCGGGCCTTTCTGGAACGCATCCGGCGTTGGGGTAAGAAGATTGTCATCGTCGTCAACAAAATGGACCTGCTCCAGAATGAAGAGGAGCGCGGACAGGTGCTGGGCTTTGTGAGTGAGAACGCCAGCCAACTGGTGGGCAACGACGCACGCATCTTCCCGGTCAGCGCACGCCTGGCCCTGGAATCCAAACAGCAGGAGCGCAGCAGCGGGACGCCGCTGGCCGCGCAGGAGCGCTGGGGGCGCAGCCAGTTCGGTGCGTTGGAAGAGTATATCCTGGCCCGGCTGGACAAGCAGGAGCGGGTGCGGCTGAAACTGGAGAACCCGCTGGGCATTGCGCTCAATCTGGTGGATAGCTACCGCCAGGTGATTGACGACCGCCAGAATCTGCTCAAAGGCGATTTTCAGACGCTGGACATCATTGATGAACAGTTGGAAGCCTATCAAACCGATATGCGCCGCGATTTTCAATACCAGAGCGACCGCGTGGACAACGTACTTTACGAGATGACCGAGCGGGGCGACCGCTTCTTTGACGAGAATCTGCGCATCACCCGTATTCTGGAGTTGATAAATTCCGAGCGGCTGCGCGGCGAATTTGAGCGGCGTGTGGTGGCGGACGCCAGCCGACAGATCGAACAGCATGTGAGCGAACTGATTGACTGGATGGTGGAGAAGGATTTTCGTCAGTGGCAGGGGGTGATTGATTATATCAACCAGCGGGCCAGCCAGCACACCGAACGGATGGTGGGCAAAGTCTCCGGTGAATTTGAGTTCAGCCGCCAGACGCTCTTGAAAAGTGTGGGGCGCAGCGCGCGCGAGGTGGTGGATTCCTATGACCGCGAGACCGAGGCATCCAAACTCGCCCAGGAGGTGCAGCGGGCGATTGTGCAGACGGCGGCCGTGGAGGCTGGGGCTATCGGTCTGGGCGCGCTGCTGGTCGCCCTGCTCAACACAACGCTGCTGGATGTGACCGGCATTCTGGGTGCGGGCGCAGTGGCCGCGCTGGGCTTGTACGTTCTGCCCTACCGCCGTGCCAAATTCAAAGAGGGGATGCGCACCCACATCGGCGACCTGCGCCAGCGGCTGGACATCGCCATCACGCGCCAGTTCGAGGCGGAGCTGACCCAGAGTACGCAGCGCATTCGCGAGGCCATCGCCCCCTATACCCGCTTTGTGCGCGTGGAACGGGAGAAATTGACCGTTCTGGCCGACACGCTGCGCGATGCGGATCAGCAGTTGCGCCAGTTGCAGCACGACGTACAGGAGTTGAAGTAGATGACCGGTGAGATTTCGGCGGAAATGCTGGCTCGCTATCGGGCCACGGCCAAACAACGACAGAATGAGCGAGAGGCGCGTCTTGATGCGCGCTTTGCCGCTGCCTGGGATGCTGCGCACGCGGCTGTGGCATTGCTCAAAGAGCGTTACACTGTTGATACTGTTTGGGTCTTTGGCTCACTTCTGGAACGGGCCAAATTTTACGAACGTTCAGACATCGATCTGGCCGTGAAGCAGATCGAAGGGCGGGACTATTACCGGGCAGTGAGTGCATTGCTCGACATGACGCCTGAATTCTCCTTCGATCTGGTAGAGATCGACTATTCATCTCCCAATCTGTGTGACGCGATTCTGCGGCAAGGAGTAGCGTTATGATCGGAAAAAGTAGCGTTCTGGCTGCTCGTATCCGGCGCGAAATCGCAGACGTTGAACGGGTAGTCGGACGAGCGGAACGGTTGACCCAAAGAGCGAAATTTCTGGGGGAGATCGATATTCTGGATGGCGCGGCGCTGAACCTGCACGCCTATTACGCCGCCGCGGAGCGCATTTTTGAGGACATCGCCCGCGAGATCGACGGCGCAGTGCCGTCTGGCGGCGATTGGCATCGTACATTGCTGCTACAAATGGCATCCCCTGTATCCGACGTGCGCCCGGCAGTGATCGGTGAGGAGAGCTATCGTTGTCTGGACGAGTACCGAGGATTTCGGCATGTAGTGCGCAACGTCTATACGTTCAATTTGCGACCGGATCGCATCGAAGCGCTGGTCAATGAATTGTCGTCCTGCTATACACTGCTTGCGCGAGATGTAGAGTCGTTTGCAACTTTTCTGGATGCAATTGGGGAAACGGGCGTGTGAAAACGGTCTCCCTCATCCCTCTGGACCCCCAACTGCATAGCGACGCACTACAGCAGGTCTACGCCTTGACCCCCGCCTATTGGGAAATGTACCACTTGGCGGGCGCGCCCGCGGGCCAGGCCGCGCGTGATCTGGCCGCTGTGCGCGAGGAGGCGGGTCGTTCCGCGCTGGGCATTTTGCTCCCCAACCAGGCGGGCGACCCGTCGGCTGGCGCGCAACTGATCGGTCTGCTCGATTTTCGTCTGCACTGGCCGCAGCAGGGGACGGTCTATGTGGGGCTGGTGCTGGTGGCTGAACCCTTCCAGCGCCAGGGCGTTGCTTCGGCCGCCTGGACGCTGTTGGAAGATTGGCTGGCCGGGCAGGCGGGCGTCTCCCTGGCCCGGCTGACTGTGGAGCAGTTCAATCCGGGCGCGCTGCATTTCTTCCAGCGCATCGGTTTTGCCCTCACCGGCGAATCCCGCCGCACAAAGTCGGGCCAGCGGCTGGTGCGCCTGCTGGTGATGGAAAAGGAATTGCTGGGATGACCGGCGAACGCATTCTGATTGTTGAAGACGAGCGGGCTGTGGCCCGGGGGCTGGAGTACGGCTTGCAGGCCGAGGGCTTCCAGGTCTTCTGGGCGCGCACGGGCCAGGAGGCGCTGCAACTTCTGCGCGCCGAGAATCCGGCACTGATTACACTGGACATCCGCCTGCCCGACACCAGCGGCTACGACGTCTGCCGCGCCCTGCGCGCCGAGGGCTTTCGCCAGCCGGTCTTGATGTTGACGGCACGCGATGAGGAGGTGGACAAAGTGCTGGGGCTGGAATTGGGCGCGGATGATTACGTTGTCAAACCCTACAGTCTGCGCGAAGTGACCTCGCGCATCCGTGCCCTCCTGCGCCGGGCCTACGGCGAGCTGGCCGCCAACGGCGAAAGCGTCCCCCTGCGCTTCGGCGATCTGGAGATTGACCCGGCCCGGCTGGTCGTGCGCAAAGCGGGCAGCGCCGTCGAATTGACCCCCACCGAATTTCGTCTGCTCCACCACCTGGCCGCGCACGCCGACCGGCCCATCAGCCGGGCCACGCTCATCGAAGCCGTGTGGGGCTACGAGAGTGACATCGGCGGCGAACGCACGATTGACGTCCACATCCGCCACCTGCGCACGAAAATCGAAGATGACTCTGCCAACCCGCAGCACATCCTCACCGTGCGCGGCGTCGGCTACAAATTTCAGGGGTGAAGGGGGGCAGGTGGAAGGTTGCAGGTTGCAAGTTGCAGGTGGCAGGTGGCAGGTGGCAGGTGGCAGGATCCGTACCGGGAGCGTCAGCGACCGGCCTTTCCCAGTCCCCAGTCCCCAGTCCCCAGTCCCCAGCCCCCAGTCGCCAATCCCAGCCCCATTATTGCGATCTCTTAACACTTCCTCCCTGCGTCCTTCACATCTTTCCGGTAGACTGGAACCCAGAAACAGGCAGAGATTTGCCTCTGTCCTGCCGAACCATTCAACCGTGTAGAGGAGGTAGCTCGTATGCAAGAAAAACCCAAGACTTTTCGCTTGAACGTCCGCACGCTGCGTTGGGGTGTGCTGGCGCTGGTTGTGGCCGCACTGCTCGTCTTTGCTGGCGCGGCCCTGGCCCAGGAGACCCAACCCGCAGCCAAACAGGTGAAACCCGATGCCGGTCTGGTCGTTGTTTATGTCGTGGCGGATGGCCCCGCGGCCGCGGCGGGCGTAGCGCGCGGTGACATCATCCTGGCTGTGGACGACGACGCTGTAAACACCCTGCCCGAACTGAGGCACATCGTCGCTTCCCACGACCCCGGCGATCTGGTCGTCTTGAAAGTGACCCACGGCGACGAAGAGCGCAGCCTCTCGGTCACGCTGGGCGACAACGACGGCCAGCCTGAATTGGGGCTGATGGCGGTGGGCGGCGATGTCGCCAACCGGCGTATGGAGCAGCGCGGCCTCGATGGCTTCGATAGGCCCGGTCGCGGCGGTCGCCAGGGCCATATGCCCGCAATGCCTTTTGGCGAAGGTGGTATGTTCACAATGCCCTTTGGCCGGGGCGAAGAGATGATCTGGGCGACGGCAGTAGCCGACGGCGCGCTGGTGATGGAAGTTGCCGAGGAAGGCCCGGCCGCCGCTGCCGGTTTGCAGGCTGGCGATGTCATCACCGGCTTGAACGACGCGCTTGTTGCCAGCAGCGACGAACTGGTCGCCCTGCTCGCTGACCACAAACCCGGCGATCTGGTGACAGTCACCTACGCCCGCGACGACGAAAGCGCCAGCGCTGAAGTGACGCTGGGTGCGCACCCCGACGACGAGACGAAGGCATATCTGGGCGTCCAGCTTGCGCCGGCGATGCCAGGCCACTTCGGCATGGAAGATGGGATGATGCCTTTTATGGCCGGTGAAGGGATTATCTCCGGTGTTGTGCTGGCTGAGGTGAGCGCAGACGGCCCCGCGGCAGCAGCCGGTCTGGAAGAGGGCGACTGGATCACCGCTGTCAACGGTGAGGAGATTGACAATCCCCAGGCGCTGGTGGATGCGGTGAAAGCTGCCAAGCCTGGCGATGCAATGGTGTTGACTGTGCAGGGCGAAGACGACGAAGAAGCTGTTGATGTGACCGTCACTCTCGGCGCGAATGAGGAGGGCGGCGCACTGTTGGGGGTGCAGATCGGCGGAGCTATGCGCATCCAGCGCGGGCCTGGCGGTATGGATTTTGACTTCCGCCAGTTCCACGGAGAGCAGGACGGGGGACGGGGAATGCCTTCGATGCCCTTCTTCTTTGGCCGGCCCGACCAAGAGCAGAACGGCGACCGTTTCGAGTTCCGTGTACCCCAGTTCCGCTTCCAGATGCCCGACCAGAACGAGCAACCCGCACCGGATGTCCGCTACTTCCAGCAGCCCAGTTACACAACTGAAGGAGCGTAAGAGGACGTATTGGGTATTTCATACGGTGGCGAAGCCACAAGTTAAAAGTCGGCGTGGTGCGTAGTGCGTAGTGCGTCAAGCAGTAGTGACGATTAGTCCACGCACCACGCACTACGTGTAGTGGAGAACGACTAACGCATATACCGTCGATCTTGCGCTGGTACGGAGTAAGTAGTGATTTTGAGGGAGCGATGGAAAGATAAAAAATGAAGCGTGAAACGTGAGGAGTGAAACGTGAGGAGTGAAGCGTGAAACGTGAATTCACATCACTGACTTTCACGTTTCACGTTTCACGCTTCACTCCTCAACTCCATCCGCCCTATCACACCACTTACCGGACAATACGAAATACCCAACCTTCTATGTTCCACTCCATCCGCTGGCGACTCATCCTCTCCTACACCGCGCTGACGCTCCTGACCGTTGTTCTGGTGGGAGCGTTGGCGCTTGCCCTTTTGGGCCAATACGCCGAGCGCCGGGCGGATCAATCCTTTCGCGCCAATGCCCAAGCCATCGCACTCCAAGCCCGCCCGCTGCTTGCCGCGCCACGCGTGCGGCAGGCCGATCTGGAACAGTTGGCCGTGACTGCCGCCTTCTTGGGCAATGTGCGGGTGCGCATCCTGGACAGCGAAGGGCGTCTGCTCGTGGATTCGGACGAGAGTACCCCGGCAGCGGGGGCCACCCTCTCCCTGCGCCCCCACTCGCTCTTCATTCCCAACCCGGAGGGCGGTCTGATCTTTGCCATGCCCCCCATGAACCGCCGCGGGATGATGCCCAGCCAGGTGGAAGGCGTCATCCTCACCGACGAAAATGGAGCGACCGGGGTCATCACCATCCAGCGCTTTCCCGGCGTCTTTGGCAACCGGCTGGAATTTGAGAATGAAAGCGGGTCAGAGCAGCCCAGCGGTAACAGCGATGAGCGCTTGGCCCATCGCCCGGCACCGGTCTGGGAGCTGATCTTCGGCGGGGACGAGGTGGCGAATCCCCTGCCCATCTCCAACCTGGCGGTGAGCGTACCGATTGGCAACCCGGCGACCCCGGACGGCTTTGTGGAACTGAGCGGCGGACCCGATTTTGTGGCCGGCTCCCTGCGCAGCGTGCGCCGTTCCTTTGCGGTGGCGGGCGTGGGTGTGGGTCTGCTGGCGGTGATCGTCGGTCTGCTCGTCAGCCGGGGGTTGACCGCGCCCATCCGCTCGTTGGGCGATGCGGCGCGGCGCATGGGGGAGGGCGACCTCTCTGCCCGCGCCCCCGTGCAGAGCAGCGACGAGATCGGCCAGGTGGCGACCCACTTCAACCGCATGGCTGACGGTCTGCAGGCCAGCTTTGCCGAATTAGAAGCGGAGCGGGACGCGCTGCGCCGCTTTGTGGCCGACGCCTCCCACGAGCTGCGCACCCCCATCACCGCGCTCAAATCCTTCAACGAACTGCTCACCGGCCCCGCGGCCAACGACCGCGCGGCCCAGGCCGAATTTCTGGCCGAGAGCGCGGTGCAGGTGGAACGGCTGCAATGGATCACCGCCAACCTGCTCGACCTCTCCCGTCTGGACGGGCGGCTGGTGGCGCTGGACCGAGCCGCACACGACACCGGCGATCTGCTGGACGAGGCCGCTGCGCCCTTCCGCGCGCTGGCCGCGGAACGGGGCATTGATCTGCAAATTCATCCACCCGATCAGCCCATCACTCTCGTCTGCGACCGGGCGCGGCTCTTGTTGGCGCTCTCCAATCTGCTGGACAACGGGCTAAAGTATTGCGCGGCGGGGGATCGGGTCGAAATCGGCGCGGCGCAGGATGGAGGAGAAGTCCGGCTGTGGGTAGCCGACACGGGGCCGGGGATCGACGAGGCCGAGCAGCCCCGCATCTTCGAGCGCTTCTACCGCGGACGCACCCGCACAGACGACGGCGCAGAAATCCCCGGCAGCGGGCTGGGCCTCTCCATCGTCGCCAGCGTCGTTCAGGCGCACGGTTGGAGGATTCGGGTGGAGAGCGCAGTTGGAAAAGGGACGCGATTTGTAATTCAAACTGAGATGGGATGATGGGATGATGAAGTTGCAGGCAAAATCCCATCATCCCATCATCCTACCCCCGTCACGAATAGTACAACAAAATTTCCCCCACCCGCCTGGCCCAGTCGGGCGCGGCAGTCCAGCCGACGATCTGCGAGCGCAGATTGTCCAGTTGCGCGCTCAGCGCCTCCCGGATGTGGAGTTGGCCGATCAGCCGGTCGAAGTGACCGTAGCCGGGCGCGTTGACCGTCGCGGGGTAGGGCAGCCAGGCGAACTCCTCCCGGTGCAGATCAATGATTTCGGCCAGGAGGAGCAGACCAGCCTGCACCGGGCGCGCCCGGCCCGGATCGACCGCGTGCAGCATCACCCCGTGGCAAATTTTGCCCGCGTATTTGCTGCTGCTGGGGGTGAACTGGACCGGTCGGGCCACAATCCCCGGCACAGATTGGGCGTTGAAACCGTCGGCCACGGCCAGACTGTCCATCCACGGCGCGCCCACCTGTTGGAAAGGGGTGGCCGTGCCCCGTCCCTCGCTCACATTCGTCCCCTCAAAAAGACAGGTGCCTGGATAGACCAGCGCGGCTTCGTAGGAGGGCATGGCCGGCGACATTGGCACGAAGGGGTTGCCCGTGGCGGGCCAGTGATCCTTGCGACTCCAGCCCCCCATCTTCACCACCATCAGTTCCAGAGAAAGTTGCTTTTCCCGATGCCAGAGACGGGCCAGCTCCCCCGCGGTCAGACAGTGACGGATGGGAATGTCCCAGCGGCCTACAAAAGTGGAGATATGCGCCTCGTCCAGCATCGGCCCCTCGGCGTCGGCCAGATAGCCGCCCAATGGGTTGGGCCGATCCAATATCCAGAGGGGCAGCCCGGCCTCGGCGCAGGCTTGCATGGCGTGGGAGAGCGTCCAAATGTATGTGTAAAAGCGCGCGCCTACATCCGGGATGTCGAAGATGAGTAGATCCAAACCGGACAATTGCGCTGGCGTGGGGCGGAGCTGCGCACCGTAGAGGCTGTGTACAGGCAGACCGGTGAGGGGATCGAAGCCGTGGCCCACCTCTGCCCCGTCCGCCGCGGCCGCGCCCAGCCCGTGTTCCGGGGAAAAGAGCGCGACGAGATTGACGCCCGCGTCCAGCAACGCCAGCCGGGTGGGGGTGAGCGTATGCGTGTAGGTGGCGCTGGTGGTGGCGGCGTCGTTGGTGATCAGCCCGACCCGCTGACCCGCCACTTGCCCCACCATCCCCGCCAGCAGCATATCAATGCCATAGCGCACGCCGACTTTTTCATTGGACATTTGCGGTTCTCCTGGGGAATGGAACGCGGGAATAGAACGCGGATTACGCGGATGGGGCTGATGAACGCGGATAAGCAAGAGAGCGGCCTGGAACGCGGGAATAGAACGCGGATTTTGCGGATGCGGCGGATGGCGGCGGATAAGAAAGAGAGCGGCCTGGCTCACACGAGCCAGGCCGGAAGTACCGAGACAGATCGCCAGGAGCTTCAGGGTTTGAATCCGCTGCCATCCGCCCGATCCGCAAAATCCGCGTTCTATTCCTACGCGGTGGCTTTGGCGGCCACGCCGTTGCCGTTGGCCCCAGCCAGACTCTTATCCTGGTATTTCTTGCCCTCTTCGATCAGCATCACAGGGATGCCGTTGCGGATGGGGTAGCGGTAGCCGTTGCGCGGGTTGAGCAGGAATTTGCCCGCCTCCACCAGTTCCAACTTGCCCTTGTCCAGGGGATCGACCAGAATCTCCAACAGTTGCGGGCTGACATCGCCGCCCAGGGGTGTCTCTTCCAGGGGCGTGATGGGGGTGTCGGGCAGGACGCCTGCGCCAGCGCCAGACTTCTGGGGTTGGCCGCCCAGCGCGTTCTTGACGACGTAGACCACACCGGCCACGAAAGCGATGAAAAAGAGAAACTTCAGAAAACCCTTCATTTTTTCCTCCCATAGGTATAAGATAGGACAAACTCTCTCTATCATAGCATAGATACGCAGAGTCAGAAAGCGAGACCGAAGACCGTTGCCGTTGGAATCGCTGGCGAACCTTAAAATGCAGTGAAGCCATTCACTCTAAGTTCATAGAGCATTTGCCATATCCGTTGCGCCGTCTGGGGTAGCGACCAATTGAACTCTCGGTAAATGGTATCCAGTTGACTGATCTCAGACGAATTTAGCTTTTCAGTGAGCTTTTGAACTGGTGGTTCGTCTGGAGACGCGCACCACGCCAATAATCGTTGTAAGGCGGGTTGCAACGCATTACGACTGCCATGAAATTTAGGTAACACTTTCATTAGAACGGCTGTATCAAAAGGATCGTCTTCAATCGCGCTGAACATTCCATTTTCGTCAGCCGCAATCAGAAACTCGACAATTTCGTCAAAGACCCGATAGCCAAAATGATGATTGGACTGGCGCAACAGTTCATTTAACGTTTGCAGTCGAGTACGGACGTTTGGGTATAGCCCAACAAAAGACGCAATTTCTTGCTTATCTCGATACACAAAACGCCCGTTACGGCTAAAATCCGCTAAGAGAGATTGTCGTTGATCAGATGTCAACAGATCGGAAGCAAGGTTTGCCATTGGTCGGGGATATTGTGTGAAATCGACTTCGTTGAGTTCTAACGTGAAGGCTCGATCCAGCACCTTTGGGCTGAAAGCATGCGTCGTCTCATCTACATTGACTGTACCGACAACGTAGAAATTGGGTGGCAAATGGATGTGAACTGGCGGCACATCGGCATCTAACCCTATCTGGATTGGGCGCGGAAAACGCAATGCTTCCCGACTCCACCCTTCTGCGTCTCGACCCGACTCCATCACACTGAGTAGGTCAGCAAAGTAGTACTCGACATAAGCCAAATTCATTTCATCCAGTATCACAAACCAAGCCAATGCAGATGAACTGTTCTTCCGATAATCCTGTTCGGCTTTCAACAAGAAACGTAGGAAATCAGTCCATTCGTAGGATTGAGTGATGGGGTTGAAGTATCCCAACAGCGATTTGCTGTCTCGCCAGTCTGGACGTACAGAGAGAAAGAGCCAGCAGTTGCCTTCAGTTGCTTCAACGTTTGACTCAGTTTCTGGATCAAACAGACGGAAGCCAATTAGGACGTCAGTATCTCCGTCAACAATAGGTTCCAAACCTAATGAATCGCCGACAGAAACGTTTTGCTTAAACCGTTGCCCTATCTTTCCGGGTAGAAGCAACTGCATATAGGAAGTACCCGTATAAGCAGCATGCTTGAATCGACATTTCTGGGAGTGTCCATCGTAATCGACTTTCACTTCTATCTGTTCTCCAGGCGCTGGCGGAGTAAACAGACGAACAGCATTCCGTGGAACAATCATTCGGCTATACTTTAGCATATAAGGCTGAATGGTTACTGCCACGTATTCTTCATCTTCTATTACTTCGAGATTACCTAAAGGGCGTGGCAAAATTCCTGCAAAATGTTGCGCTAGTTTTGATTTTCCCGTGCCGCTAATCCCGCTGAGAATCACGAACCCTTTGGCTTGCAGGGCGGTGTAAAAGGTGGCAAGTTGCCAATCGGTGAAGTAAAGTCCATCTCTACTCGTCTGATTCCTGAGAATATCAAGCATCGACAGTTTCCTTTCTTGTTGGGGTTTCTGTTCAGTAGACGATAAACCTTGTGGTTCTTTGCGTGTACTGACGAATGTTCCGTGAATACACTTACTTGCGACCGCTGCTTCTAGGAAAACTTCCGCTATTTCGGCCTCATCCGTATACCCATCATTCTGCAATTTTGCTATATACACCTTCACATGTTCGAGGGCTGAAAGATGTCCAAAGTGCTGCAAGTCTGGTAATTGTGGGTTATCAGGAAGCCAAGATACGTCCGCCTTCTTCCCTCGTCCTTTGCTAGTCCCAATGCAGTTGGCTTGGATTAGCCCGCGCGCGATGTGGCCCACGGTTTTCGCAACTTCGACAGCACCTGCATCTTGCAAGGCGGCGAGCAAGTTCGCTATGAATTGTTCGCAGTTATTGCCTGGAAGAAACCGATGCTCATACTCTTTATGATAAAAATATAGTGCTGATCGAGTATTGCTCATATTTTAAACATCGCTTGAACAATTCTGCGGTTTGAGACAGATTGATCCTATACCGGCAAAAGAACCCATCAGAATATCTTCTATAGTTCTATCGTTGGACTCCTGCGCTGCAATGTCGTAGAACAAAGTTCGATCACCAGGATAGACCACTATTGCGGCCCGCACCCCTAGTGCATCTCGGTAGGCGTGCATCTTATACAAATCATCTACCCTTGCCTTCGCTTCCGGCGTAGTGCCGTTTGGATCACCCCCAGAAGGGGGGCGATCCAAACGAAATTTGGCATCCAGAATCACTTCGGGCACACCATCTACGAGCCACATAAAATCAGGGTGTAAACGCCCAGAATAACCCATTCTCCAACAGTTGTATGCCAGACAGTACTTCGGCCCAAAATGAGCTATAGCTCCGTGCTGTAGTCCTTCCTCTACCGTTGTGGACAAGTTGATAACCGGATCGATCTTCAACGCTGCACTTATTTCTTCTACCAACGCGAAAAATGCCCAAATTTCGTACAACTGAGCCACATCGCGTGCCTCGATCGCCTCCTGCAAAGCTTGAAATAACGGTCTCCGCGCATCCTGAAAGAGTTGCCAGAGTTCACGGAGTTGTCGGTAGCCTTCCCGTCTCAACAATACGCGGGATTGAAACGGTAAGTGAGTCATCCGACCAATTTCACTATACATAGGATGCCGTAAATGATTTCCGATCCGTCCGATAATTTCTATAATCTGTTGTTGGGTTTGTTCGGGGACAGATTGCCACCACGGCTCACCTAATAGATTGCCTGCCTCTTGATGTATGATTTCCAAAAAATAGCGTACAAATCGGTTCTCTGGTGTATCAAGAGTTTCAACTGACAGACGCTGCCAGACGCGTTGAGGAACGTAGCCATTCATGTAGTTGGCAATCGACAGATGCGGCGCACGTGTCAATTCCTCTGGCGTCTCCACAATCTGAAGTAATACATCTACATCTACATCAGAGACTGCGCCCAGGGGAACTTGACGCGGCTGATCGGTTAATCGCCGCAAAGGTTGCGCCTGGATGATATCGCCTGCATTGCTCAGGGCATGGCCATGCTGACGGAGAAAGTGGTATACAAACAGAGGTGTGGGTGGGCGTAGTGCTTCTCCGACCCGTTGACTAGTGGAACTGCTAACGTGAAAGGGAAGATGAACTCCACGAGCAAACAGATCATCCAATAGAGAGTGATAAAAACTAATGTGCGCCGCAAAAGATGGAAATTTTTGGCTCACGACCTCCACATAAAGCGGATCGGTCAATGCATGACCGTCCGCGTCAAATGGTTGAATACGACTAAGGCCAAGCCGATTTTCAAACTGCAGAGAAAACAATGAGCCAGCTATTGGCCGCAGGTTCTCTGTGCCGACGCGAAGGAAATAGCACTTAGGCAATTCAAGCCAATATTTTTGCCACTCTACCAATACATGCGTTGCTGGCGCGCAAAAATTCGCCGAATCGAGAGGGATAGGCGCGGCATTAAGTCGCTCAAGCAGTGTTTGATGGGTGATAGGCGTCAACACTTCTGATAGCTCCATAGACCGCATCCGCGCTGGCCGCGCCCAGACCCGATACAAAACCGGAGAGCCGTCCCTCGGCAATCGAGCAGCGAATGCAAAGCGCCCCAATCTGTCCCACGGGCGCGGCGATGGAAAAGCCGATCAGCACTCCTTTGAGAAAGAGCGACTGACTCATAAACAGAGGGGTTACTGTCCACTCAATACACCTCGCTATGCGTGCCCACGCTGACGAGGTGTATCTCCCGCTCGCGTAGCTCCAACTCAAGGCTGATACGATATTGCAGATTGATGGAGACGGCGTGCAGCCCTGTCAGTCGCCCCGCCAATGCGTGCAGACGCAGGGAGGGGTGAAAGGCATCCTGCTCGAGTACGGCCAATGTCTTCTGGTAGCGTTCGATCAAATCTGGATGGCGTTTCAGAAAGCGTCGCTCGATCTTCTCATAACTCTCCGTGAAGATCAGGCTATAGGCCATCGGTCAACTCACCCGTGACGCGCGCGATATGCGCATCGGCGCTCTCTTGCCGATAGCGCCCGCCCGCCACATCTTCCCGCGTCTGCGCCCAGGCCGCCACGATCTCGCACTCGCACAGAAACTCGTAGTGCGCGATATTCATCACCACATAGCGCGGCTTGCCCCTGACACTGATGATGACCTCCTGGGCATCTTGGAGAATACGTTCGATGTCGGAGATCCCCTTCGTTTTGAGATCGTTGGCTGTGACAACAGTCATTTCTCACCTCGCTCACCAAAAGTGCGATTTGGAATACGCTTGATGGTACGATTATATCACGATGAATGAGAAGAATACCTATTCCAGTTGCCCTGTCTATTCTGCTTGCACCGCCTCCGCGTGCTGGTTTGTCGGTTGGGGCTGCCAGTCCACCCGGTCGAAAAAGACCGGCGTCGTCGGCTCGTTGCGCCAGGCAAAGGCGTGACGGATGCGCGTCACGTGGCTGGGCGTCACTTCCGGCCAGGGCATTTCGTCCTCGGCGAACCAGGCGCAGTCCAGCGTCTCGCGGGTGATCAGCCGCTCCCCGCCCACGGCCCGCCCGCCAAAGAGCAGACAGTAGAGGTGGTGGAAGCTCTTGCCGCTGTGAAAGCGGTTGTCGAAGACGCCCAGAAGGTCGGTCACTTCGGCGATGTAGCCCGTCTCTTCCCAGACTTCGCGGGCCGCGCCGCTGGCAGGTGGCTCGCCCACATCGCACGCGCCGCCGGGAAAGGCCCATTGGCCGTTGTCGGCGCGGCGGATGAGCAGCAGACGGTCAGCGTCATCGAAGATCGCCGTATCCACCACCGCGTAGGGCGTCATGTAATGGAGATCGGCCAAGAAAAGCTGGCGCAGATCCGCCGCGCTGTGACCGTTGGCCAGGCTGGTCAGCTCGGCGGAGAGTTCGATGATGCGCTGATAGCGCTCGATCTGATAGGGGTCTTCGGTGTAGTGAATGCCCGCGTTGCTCAGGGCGCGCAGATCGCTGGCAATGTTTGTCAGAGCTACGGCCAGGTCAAATGGGGAAGTGGTTTGCACGGATGGTCATCCCTCTACTTCGGCGAGAAACGAGCGCACGGCCACCAGAAAGCCGTCGAAGTTCTCGCGGCGGATGTTGTGGCCCGCACCGGGGATGTGGGCGTACTCGATTTTGGGATTGGCCGCACAGATTTTTGTGGCCAGCCCCGGCGTGACAATCGCCCCCAGCGAGGGATCGCCTGTGACGAGAAGGGTCGGGCAGTGGATTTGGGGCACCAGGTCTGTCCAGGTGCGTAGCTGGCTTTTGTCAAGAACGTCGGGATAGACCTGTAATTTTGCCTGCGCCCAATCGGGGAATTCGTCGGCGTGCCAGGCGGGTGAACGGCTGCGCCCGGCTGCGCTGATCTCCTCTGCGGAGAGTTTTTGTTCAGCGACAAGATTGGCGCGCCATTCCGCCATCCACGCGGCTGCCTGTTCGGGCGACATCTGCGACTGGGCTTCGCTCTGGTCGCGCCAGGGCGGGTCTTCCAATACTGTGCCCCGCACCAGGTGGGGATAGTTGGTGGTCAGGGTTGCGGCACTGATTGCGCCCAACGAATGGCCTATCAGCAGCGCTTGCCCCAAGCCCAGGCTTTCGATCAGCCCCGCAAAGTCCGCGGCGTAGTGGTCGGAGGTGTAGCCGTTCTCCGGTTTGTCAGAGAGGCCGTGGCCGCGGGCATCCACCATCACAATATCGTACTGATTTTGCAGGGCGTGCGCCACCCGGCTCCAACACAGCCCGTTGTCGGTGATGCCGTGTAGTAGGACGAGGGCAGGTTTGTCGCCGCCTGTGCGGGTGTAATGGATGCGGATGCCGTTCACCTGTACAAAATCACTTTGCCAGCTCATCTGATCTCCTCGGGGGTATGTGTGTGACAGATCAATCGCCCGCGCCGCGTTGGTACGGTTCGATCACCAGCACTTCGGGCATAGGGTAATGGCGGGTGTTGCGGGTCACAATATCTGCGCCGCGCAAGAAAGCTGTGGCGGCAATCACAGCATCGCTTAAGTGGATACGATGACCGTCACGATATGTACGCAGGAAGTGGGCCTGGTCTTGCCTATCAATGAATGCGCGAGCCAATGGATTGCTATGAAAAAGGTCGATCAAAATGTCCGTGTCAAGCAGTTTCATACAATCGTTTCCTAATCTCATCAAAGCGGTCATCACTGCGAATTCGATTGACATATTCGACGCCGTCCTTTGGGACATCTGTGCGATCGGCCCAAAGGCCAAATGCCTCGTCCAGCGCCTGCTGCATCTCCGACTTGATTGTGAGAATAATCCGCCCGTTGTTGTCCCGGCTTGCTATAGTTTTACAGATAAAGATTTTCTCTGTAGGGGCGCTGCTGGCTGCGTCCATCTCTTGTGTGCCGGGCGCAGCCAGCAAACGCCCCTACCGATAATTACCTGTAAAACTATAGAAGCTCATCACCCACACATAGTGTACTGCGCAATTCTTCCGGCAAAGTCATACGAAAGCCATCTTCTATCAGAATCGTTGACATTTTCTCCCCCTATCGCTGAAAACCGCCTGCTGCATTCCCATACCCGGTCAACTCCACATAGCCGCGCCCGCTGACCGCTGCGCCTTCCATTGTACCATGAATCGTTGTTGCGCCCTCGTAGTAGACAAAGGCGACCGTCATCTCCTGGTCGGGGATGAGCGGCTCGATGGTCAACTCAATCGCGTAGGCGGGGAAGCTTACCTGCCAGCCGGAGGGATATGCGATGCCGGTGGTGGGGCTGCTCCATTGGCCGGTCGGGGTGAGGGTGAAATCGGCGGGCAGAATGGCGACCTGGCGGCCGTCGGGGTAGCTGAGTGTGCCCTCGAAGATGTCCTGGGGCTGGCCGCTGGCCGAGCGCACCTGGGCAAACATCAACATCGCGCCGTTGTCCAGGCTGGCGGCGAACCAGTCCCAGCCCAGCGCGTCGCCACTCAGCGCGCTGGTGCCGAACTCGTGATCCATCCAACTCAGGCCGCTGACCCTAATTGTCACCCCGTCAAAAGTGACAGTCCCCTGGCTTTCCAAACGCACAAGGCTGTAGTAGTAGCTGGCGTTGCCCGCCTCCGACCCCTTCTGGCTCAGCCCCCGCTCGCCGTGGAGGAGAGGTGGCCGACTTTCGGTCAGGGTCAAGTCCAGCGCTACCAGACCGTCTGGCCCGTCGCTCTGTGCAGTGAGTCGGTAGGTGTCCGGCCCAGTCTGTTCGGCCCGCCAATCCTCCAGCCAGACGGCGTAGAGGGGTTCTCCTTGCGCGCCGGCCAGCCCGCCCGCGCCCCGGCTGAAGCGGTCAAAGGCGCGGTGTTCTGTGGCCGGGCCGCTGGTGACGGCGAAGTGGGCCATATACAATTGGGTGGCGGCCAGATCGGATGGACGTTCCGGCTGTCCGGGGGTCAGCGCGCTGCGGAAAAAGGTGAGTTGGTAGCCATACTCGCCGCCGTCGTCACCGGTCAGGTTGCCCGTGTAATACCACCACTCGGTGGCGTAGTCGTCGTGGGGGCCGTGATCTTTGGGGAAAATAAATTCCACCGGCTCGAAGGCGCGGGCAAAAGAGGCGTCAACCGGGCCACTGAGCGCATCCACCACATTGGCCGAGGCCAGGGGTGGGGACGGCGCAGTGCAGGCAGAAAGGAGGGTAAAGAGGGCAACACAAAACGCAGCGCGATAAAGCCGCAAGAAATCTCCCGCAGAGCCGCAAAGACGCAGAGAAAAGCGATAACAATCAATGGATGTACTGCTCACTATTTACTGACACCCCTCTATCGTCCGGACGAAATACCCAATACCCAATACCCTACACCTTTTCCAACGCCTGGGCCAAATCAGAGATGAGATCGTCCGTATCTTCCACGCCCAGGGCCAGACGCACCATCTCGTCGCGGATGCCCAGGGCCAGGCGATCTTCGGGCGCGGTGTCGTAGTAGCTGACGATGTACACCTGCTCGATCAGGCTCTCCACCCCGCCCAGGCTGGGCGCGATGTGGGGGATGCGGCAGGCGTCGATGAAACGGCTGGCCCCCGCGCCGTCGCTCTCCACCTCAAAACTGACCACCCCGCCGAAGCCGCGCATAGACGCCGCGGCCAGGCTGTGATCCGGGTGGCTCTCCAGCCCCGGATACCAGACCCGACGAATTTTCGGATGGCTCTCCAGAAAGCGGGCTATCGCCATCCCGTTGGCGTTGTGCTGGGCCATGCGCAGCCCCAGCGTCTTCAACCCGCGTAGGATGAGGAAGGCCGTGTGGGGGTCTACCACCGCGCCGATGACGCCCTGGGCCTGACGCAGCACGCTGGTCATGGCAAAGCTGCCCACCACACAGCCAGCCAACAGGTCGTTGTGGCCGGCCAGGTATTTGGTCACGCTGTGGACGACCAGATCGACGCCGTACCCCAGCGGGCGGATATTGACCGGCGTGCCAAATGTGCCGTCAATCACCGTTTTCAGGTTGTGGCGTTTGGCAATCTCCACCAGCCGGGGATAGTCCAGGCAACGCAGAAAGGGATTGGTGGGGGATTCGGAGAAGATCAGCTTTGTGTTGGGGCGGATGGCGGCTTCCATGCCGTCGTAGTCGCCGGGCTTGACGGTTGTACACTCGATGCCGAAGCGGGCCAGGAAGGAATTGCAGAAGATGCGCGTGCGCCGGTAACAGTCCTCGGTGATGAGGAAGTGATCGCCCTGGGAGAGCAGAATCATCAGTGTGGTGGTGATGGCGGCCATTCCGCTGGAGACGAGCAAAGCATCCTCGGCCCCTTCCAGGCTGGCCAGTTTGGCCTCGGCTGCATGGACCGTCGGGTTGCCATAGCGCCCGTATTCCACCCGCTCCGGCACGTCCCAGAACATTTTGTCTTCCTGATAGGCGATGAGCGCCTCTGTATTCTCGAAGGTGTAGGTGGCGGTCTGCACAATCGGCACGGTCAGGCTGTGATACGCCACGTAGCGCGCCTCGCCGGCGTGGACGGCTGCGGTTTGGGGAGAAACGCCGGTGGGGAGGTTTCTGGTCATAGATAGGTCTCCGATGATGAGTGCGTAGTGCGTGGTGCGTGGTGCGTGAACAATTAAGTGACGATTAGGCGCTTTATGGGTTTGGTCGGTGGGGGTATGAAATGTGAGATCGTTCGGCCTATTTCACGTTTCGATGAGTGCGCACAACGCAACATTTTCAAACGTTTGTTCACGCACCACGCACCACGAAAAACCCCTCTGCCGGTGGATACGGGCAAGAGGGGTGCGGGCAACATCTGGCGCGCATCTCATCTTTCGGTGTATCACACCGACGGAATTGGCACCTGACACAGGCAAAACCATTGCTGGTTTGCGCTGCCGGTTGCCGAGGCTTCGTAGGGCCGTTCCCTCCACCTCTCGTGATAAGAGCAACTGATCTATGCGGTTGTGGTGGCTATGATACCACAGGGCGGGGGGAAGTCAAAGAAGATTGGAGATTGGGAGATTGGAGATTTGGCGTGTCCAATCGTCAATCATTACCGATAATCGTCCATGTCCAAGGCGAATTGGATGGCTCTTTGTACGTCCTGCATCCGGCGCGAGGAAAGAGTCGTGATAAGCGAGCCAAGCTGTCGTTTCTGCACAGTTTGCAGGTTATCCAGATTGATCGCACACAGTTCAGCTACGCCGTCTTCTTCCGGTGTTAACAACACTTCCGTTGGGATATCGCGGATTTGGGTTGTGAGGGGTGCAACGATAATACCGGTGAGAAAACCGATGGCCGATGATCTGGTCAACAACAGAACAGGCCGACGTTTGTCTGGCGGGGAGAAAGTGTACCAACGCACTTCGCGCTGTCTCATACGGCATCCCACACCTGTTCCGACTCCCAGCCGTCGAATTCGCCAGGGATGACGGGATGAAGTGTGTAGCCCGCGGCGTGCTGCTGCTCCAACTTGAAAATCTGGATACGCTTCAGGGCAAGCTGCAGCGCCTGACGGATGAAGGCAGAGCGGTTGGTCTCCATCTCGGAGACGGTTTTGTCTACCACTTTGAGCAAATCGTCGTCAATTGTGATTTGTACGGTTCTTGTTGTCATTGGATAGATGTTTCTCCTTGCAATGCTGAATATCATCCACAGAATTACCCACATTGTACTATGGATTGTCGGTGCATTCAAGTTGTGGTATTGGCGTGAATTGGCAAAGGATCAACAAATGAAGGCAAATGCGAAACAAGTTTCCGCAGTGTTCTCTTTAGATTGAATTTTCGGCGATTGCGTGCTAAAATCTCTTCTATCCTCAAAATGGATTTTCACACAGCACACTGGCGTGCAACTTCGCATATCTTGCCGGTCCGGTAGCCGCTGCCTTCCTGTGCAGCGGCTTATAGCACCAGGAGACAATCAATGACAGACGTTATACATCCAATGACAGACGTTATACATCAGCCAACGTTGCTGGAACACCAGAATGGGCGGGCCAAGAGCTTTCCCTATCCGGGCATTCCCACCACCGCCGATGGCTCCGACACAGTGGTTTGGGTGGAAACTGCCATCACCCAGGGCGCGTGCGCCTATCCGATTACTTCGTCCACCAGTATGGGCGGCGGCTACGGCGCGGCGGTCTCCAATGGCAAGCAGAATCTGTGGGGCGAAACCCTCAGCTTTATGGAGCCGGAATCCGAGCACAGCGCGGCCACGGCCTGCGAAGGCTTTGCCCTCACCGGCGGGCGGGTGAGCAATTTCACCTCCGGGCAGGGGCTGATTTTGATGCACGAGGTACTGTACACCATTTCCGGCAAGCGGCTGCCGATGGTTTTCCACATCGGCTCCCGCGCCCTCACCAGCCAGAGTCTGAATGTCCACGCCGGCCACGACGACGTGATGTCTGTGCGCGAATCGGGCTGGGGCATCCTCTTTGGGCGCACGGCCCAGGAATCGGGTGATCTGGCCCTCATCTGCCGCCGCGCGGCCGAGGAGAGCAAGACGCCGTTTATGAATGTGCAGGACGGCTTCCTGACCACCCACACCGTCGAGGATGTGCTGCTGATCGAGCCGGAGATGATGAAGGATTTTGTCGGTTCGCCCGCGGAAAAGCTGATCAACCTTTTCGACCCTTACAACCCGGTGATGACCGGGGTTGTCCAAAACCAGGACAGCTATATGAAGGGCAAGATCGCCCAGCGCCACTATTACGATCGGGTGCCAGCCGCCATTCAGAGCGCGATGGACGAGTTCTATCGGCAGACGGGGCGTCTCTATCAGATGGTGGACACCTACCGGATGGAGGACGCCGAGTACGCGATTGTGGGTATGGGTTCTCTGGTGGAGACAGCCAAAGCCACTGTGGATTGGATCCGCACAAACACAGGCATCAAACTGGGCGTCGTACACGTCACCTGCTTCCGTCCCTTCCCCGGTGCGCAGATTGTTGAAACGCTCCGCCACCTGAAGGGCTTCACCGTCGTCGAACGCATGGACGATCCCCTGGCCTCCAACAACCCGCTGACCAACGACATCAAAGCCGCCTTCACCGATGCTTACATCGGCGCGGCCGGCTACCCCAGCATTGACCACATCCCGACGATTTACAGCGCGGCCGCGGGTCTGGGCAGCCGTGACGTGCGCCCCGGCCACTTTGTCTCGATGGCGCGCAATATGACGGGCGAGGGTGGGCGGCGCTTCTTTGTGGTGGGCATTGACCACGAACTGGCCCTGCCTATGCCGGTTGACCCGGACGTGCGCCCCAAAGGTGGCTTTTCCATGCGCGGTCATTCGGTGGGCGGCTATGGCTCCGTCACCACCAACAAAGTCATCGCCACGATTGCCGGTGATGTCTTTGGCAAGAAGGTGCAGGCTTACCCCAAATATGGCTCGGAAAAGAAGGGGCTGCCCACCACCTACTATCTGACTGTGGCCGACGAGCAGATTATGACCCACTGCGAGTTGAATCAGGTGGAGTTTGTGCCGATGAACGACATCAACGCCTTTTTCAGCAGTTCGCCCCTGGCCGGCCTGACGCAGGGTGGGACGCTCTTTGTGCAGACGCCCAAGTCCACGCCGGAAGATGTCTGGTCGATCATTCCGCCCAAAGCCAAAAAGACAATTCGGGAGAAGCAGCTGCGCGTGGTGGTGGCGGATGGGGCCAAAATCGCCAAAGAAGAAGCCCCCGTGGCCGATCTGGAAGTGCGTATGCAGGGCATTGTGCTGCTCGGCATCTTCCTGAAAGTGACGCCTTTTGCCAAGGACGCGGGCATTGAGGATGCGGAAGTGCTGGCTCGCTCGGAGAAGGCCCTGCGCAAATACTTTGGCAAGCGCGGCGAGAAGGTAGTGCAGGCCAACGTGCGCTGTGTGCAGCGGGGCTACGACGAATGTTTCGAGATTCCCCCCAGCGTCATCGCCCAGGATATCAACGCGCCGATCTACAACCCGAGCGTGAAGATTGAGCTATTCGCCTAATTCAACGGTTCAGCAGTTATCAGTAAACAGTCATCAGTGGGCGAATCGACACTTCTGACTGATTACTGGTAACTGTTTACTGATTACTTCTTAGAAAGGTAGACTACACGTGGCAGTCACAACCAACACCATCGACATTACCAAATTGAGCAAGACCGCCAACGGCAACGGGCATGGCGGCTATGACTCTTCGATTATTGACGTGCAGGATTTCTTCGACCGGGTGCTCAGCGGCTACAACGAGGGCACGGGCGAGGAAGAACTGACCGCAGATGTGGGGCTGGCCCGCTCGATCATCCCGGCGGGCACGGGCGCGTTCCGCGACTTCAGCTACATTGCGCCGGAGATTCCCGAATTCATCCAGGAGAACTGCACCGGTTGTATGACCTGTGTCACCCAATGCCCGGATACGGCGATTTTGGGCAAGGCGATTTATGTGGGGGAGTTGGACAACCACTTGGCCGCCATCGAAAACGACGACGAGCGGCTCTATATGGCCGACCAGTTCGCCATCACCAACAAATTCTTCAAAGTGCCCGAACGCCAGAAAAAAATGCCGGGCAAGTTTGGCATCTTCATTGACCCCACCAAATGCAAGGGCTGCGCCGAGTGTGTGGAAGCCTGTGACGACCTGGGCTACAACGCGCTAAAGATGATTACGAAAGAAGACACGACTGTTCCCAAGTACCAGAAGAGCATCAACTTCTTCCGCTCTTTGCCCGCCACGCCCGCAGAGTTTATCAACGACCGGGTGGCGGTGGATATGATGCTGGCCGAACAGTCGATGCTCTACGTGGGCGGTGCGGGTTCCTGCGCCGGCTGCGGCGAGGCGACGGTCATCCGTATGTGGCTGGCCGCGCTGGGCTACAAATACGGCGCGGAGAATGTGGGCATCGCCGCCAGCACAGGCTGCAACACCGTCTACGGCAGCACCTACCCTTACAATCCGTACATCGTGCCCTGGAGCAACAGCCTCTTTGAGAATGGCCCCGCCTTTGCGATGGGCATCCGCATGCGCTGGGATCAGCTTGGCTGGCAGGACAAGCAGCTTTGGGTAATGGGCGGCGACGGTGCGATGCTCGACATCGGCTTCCAATCCCTCAGCCGGATGATGGCCAGCGGGATGAATATCAAAGTGCTGATTCTGGATACGCAGGTCTACTCCAACACCGGCGGCCAGACCAGCACCGGCTCCTTCACCGGCCAGGAAGCCAAGATGTACGCCTTTGGCACGGCCCATCCGGGCAAGGAAGAGATGCGCAAGGAGATCGGGCGCATTGCGATGATGCACCCGAATACCTTCGTGGCGCAGACGGTGGCCGCGGTGCCCAACCACTTCTACCAATCGATTCTGGATGCGGCTTCCTTCGACGGCCCCGCCATCGTCAGCACCTATACCACCTGCCAGCCGGAACACGGCGTGGCCGACAATATGGCCCGCTACCAGTCCAAGCTGGCCGTGGACAGCCGGGCCTTCCCGATGTTTGTCTATGACCCGCGCAAAGGCGAGACGATCAAAGAGCGGCTGAGTCTGAAGGGCAATCCGGCCGCGGACGAGGATTGGTACACGATCAAGAAGACGGGCGAGGTCATTGACTTCATCACCTTTGCCCGCTCGGAAGGGCGCTTTGCCAAGCAGTTCGACCGCGAGGGCAATCCCTCCCCCACGCTGCTGGCCGCCAAGGCGGATCGGCTGGCCAACTGGCATATGCTGCAGGAGATGGCAGGGGTGCGGTAGGGGGTTGGTTGGTTGGTTGATTGGATGACAAATTGGGGCGTTTGTGCGATAATTGGCGCATGAACGCCCCAATTTTGGTTTTTTTGGGGAATCGTTCTATGCGGTGATCTTTTGGGAAGGGGAAAGCAGTATGAGTCAGCTTGTCAGCGAAGTCGTGAACGGCGAAAACTATCATTACTACCCACTCGGCGAGTACGTCGTCCGTGCATCCGGCGTGTGCGGTGGACGGCCGACCTTCAAGTATACGCGCATCGAAGTAGCCGGTACGATGGAGCGTTTGGCGGCAGGCGAGAGTCTCAATGAAGTGGTTGCCGGTTATCGGGGGCGGGTCTCGCGCGAGGCGGTGATGGAAGCGGTGCGGGTGGTTATGAAGGGTTTTATGCAAACATTGCCGGAGCTTGAGTTGGCCTGATGCTTGCCGTAGAAGAATGAGAATAATCGTGTAGTGAACAAATGCCACGCCAGATCGTCGATCTGAAGAAAGATACAGGTTATTTATGAACTCCCAGCCGCTTCGCGTTCCAAGTGTCTCTGATTACATTGCAGCATTCAGGGCAATTGAGTCACAAATCAACATAAAACAAAAAGAAATACTTACCGCGCATCATGCTGCTCCAGCAAGGGTGATATCGGCGACTCGTTTGGCTAAGGATGTTGGGTTCAGTGACTATAATCCGGTCAATCTTCAGTACGGCAGACTCGCCGGAGCTATCGCACGAGAACTGAATATCGATCTTGGCGGTTTCGTCCAACTCGGTATCCTGGTGGACTTTGTTCATCCCGATTTTGCCGCTAATCAGCACTATCTTTGGGTACTGCGGCCAAACGTCGCGCAAGCTCTTGAAGACCTCGGCTGGGTGCCGCGCAATTCTCACCTTCTTTATCCTGAAGATGCTCCTGATCCAAAAGTGTAAATAGAACGCGGCTACTCAGTCATCCCAGGGGCCGTGCGCTGTACAAAAGAAACGACGTAGAATGGAGAAAAATGATGGGGTCTATACAATACCCAACTGATTACGAGGGTGCGATTGTGACGCTCATCCGGGAACTGTCGACGGAGCGCGCTGCGCAACTCTATGATTTTGCGCGCTTCTTGTTGGAAGAGTCCCGATCTGTGGCCGAATTCCCTTTCACGGAAGATAGGGAAGACGATATTTCTGAGGAGGAGCTGGCAGCAGAAGATACGGTCTGGGAGAAAAGTATGGCTCGTCACGCGGATCGCTTTGCCGCATTGAAAGCCCAGGCCAAAGCCGACGTGAAAGCGCAAAAAGCGGTTCCGCTGTTCAATGAACGGGGAGAATTCAGCGTCGAATGAACTCTCTCATCACGCCCTCTTTTCGGGAAGCATTTCGGAAATTACCACTCGATATTCGCGAGAGAACGAGACGAGCGTATCAGGAATGGCGGGTCAATCCCAGTGCTCGTCGATTCAAACATGTGGGCGAGGATGTGTCTGTTCGTATTGACGGGAACTATCGTGCCGTCGGATATATTGAGGACAATACTGTCCACTGGTATTGGGTTGGCAAGCACGACGAGTATGACCGTCTTCTTGGATAACGAGATGAAATATCAGGACTACTCCGCTAAAATTGAATACGACCCCCTCGACAAGATATTTGTCGGCCACATTATGGGTATTCACGACATTGTCAGCTTTCACGGCAGCACCGTCGAGGAGTTGAAGTCGGCTTTCCACGCGGCTGTGTATCACCACCTGGACGTATGCGAAAAAATCGGACAAAAGCCACAACGCTCCTACTCCGGCAAACTGACCGTGCGCATCCCACCGGAAGTTCATCTGGCGGTGGCGACCGCGGCAGAGACCAACAACAAAAGCATCAACCAGTGGGCTTCCGATGTCTTGCGGCAGGCGGCGCTTGCAGAATCAACTACCTGAAAGGATTGCTTCGCCATATGTTTTACTAACGACACGTTGCAATCCAACGATAAATGACAAAGCAAGCCGGGTTGCGCAACCCGGCTTTTCTGTTATAATCTGGGCAGACAGGCTATGTATCCGATGAACCAACAGGCGAGAAGCATTATGGAACTGATACTGACACCAGAGATAGAACGTGCTATCAAAAAACAGGCAAGTCAAAAAGGCACGACACCTGAGAAAATTGCGCTTGACGGTCTGCGGATGCTGTTCGTCTCCAGGGTTGAAGTTGCCGACGAATCACCAGTCTCATTGGCGGATTTCCTCGATGGATACGTCGGGGTAATTCGCAGCAGCGAATTCGTTGCTGGCGGGGCGCAGATGTCTGAGGAAACAGGCAAACAATTCGCGCAACTGATGGCGCAGAAACGCATACAGGATCGTCTATGATTCTGACCGATACAGGGCCATTGGTGGCGTTGCTCGATGCTGAGCGTGACCGAATCTGAACGACAGACTGCCAACGCTGCGTGATATGTGGTAAAATCGTGATATGCGTTGGTTGTGAAGTTTTTGACTGATTTGTCGGTAGTCCGTCTCGAAGAAAATGGTTGAGTATTGGCGCAAACATCCAAAGCACGAACCGGTACCTATGCCGTCTGCAATACAGGCCCACTGATATCGGCTTTTCAATCCGATAGTTTCCCGCTGTTTGCCCAAATTTTCACTGAGATTCACCTGTCGAGCGTTTGTGTTAATGAATTGATTCGCCATGGGTGGGAAGCAGAAGTGACGGCAGCAATGCCGCCCATCGTAATTGTTTCCGTCACTGTGGCAGAAGAACAGCAGGCGTATACGATTGCTGAACAGATTGCCCTCCATCCCAACAACAACGATCCCATCATCGAAAATCATCTGGGCGAGGCGCAGGCAATCACATTGGCATTACGCGCTGAACATCAAGAGGATGTGCTTTTGCTGGATGAGTTGGCCGCTCGCGCTGTTGCGCAACAATTGAGGATCAGGCTTTCGGGTTTTCCTGGCGTCCTCTTGTTGGCTGTGCAAACCGGCCTGATCACAGCAGACGAATTGAAAAGACGATTGGAACGATGTCGTCAGCAGGGAACGCACTATGGAACGTCGTTCATTCAACAGGTCTATGAGATGGCCCGACAAGGCGGGAGGTAATTATGTTACAACGATCACCCCACGAATCAGAGGCACAGGTGATGGGTGCTGCAGATGTCTGGAATGATGCGCTGCAATTGGCGGGTATACTGCGCAAAAATCTGCTCAAGTCAGAACCAATGGTACATCTACAAATTCCATTTTCATTGTTCCTTTCCTCATTGGAAGAATTCAACCGTGATGAATTGGTGCTTTTGCGTCGGCGTGTAGAGGAACGTCTTGCTGCTTAGATGACGTAGACTTTGCGCCATATATGCCCTCTGTCGCCGGTGCCCTTGACGCTGGATTTGTTCGACCGGGCCATTTTTACAACCGGGAACAATCGAGAATACCCCACAGAGCCGGATAGCAGCCATCCGGCTTTTTTGTTATACTGTGGGCAGAATGTGAGGAATGCAGCGCACAGTGTGGCTGAAGAACCGTCTCCGTAGAGTGGAAAGTGGCGGCATAATCTGCTATCATTGACCTATGAACACAAGACAGCGTAAAATCCTTTCTGCGATCTTTGCCGACCCAATTAATGGCAACATCGAGTGGCGCAGCATTGAATCGCTGCTGATTGCTCTGGAATGCCAGATCATTGAGGGGAGCGGTTCACGCGTGACCTTTCTTCTCAATGGACAACGGGCAGACTTTCATCGACCCCATCCTGGAAAGGAAGCGCTGCGCTATCGGGTCAAAGATGTGCGTCTCTTTTTGCAGAGGGCAGGTGTAACCCCATGAACGAAATGAAATATCAGGACTATTCCGCCAAAATCGAATACGACCCCCTCGACAAGATATTTGTCGGCCACATTTTGGGCATTCACGACATTGTCAGCTTTCACGGCAGCACCGTGGAGGAGTTGGAAGCAGCCTTCCACGAGGCTATCCATCACTATCTGGACGTATGTGAGAAAATCGGACAGAAGCCACAACGCGCCTATTCCGGAAAACTGACGGTGCGGATTCCGCCCGAAGTTCATCTGGCTGTAGCAACCGCGGCGGAGACCAATAACAAAAGCATCAACCAGTGGGCTTCGGATGTCTTGCGGCAGGCCGCCCTGTCGGAATCAGCCGACTAATGATCGCAGAAAACTGTATATCGATCTCGGCGCTGAGCCTCTACTTGCAGCGGAAAAAGACGACGAAAAGATTGCGGTTGAGGTAAAAAGCTTCCTTCAGCCATCCACTATTTCGGAATTTCACACGGCGGTTGGACAGTTCTTAAATTATCGTCGTGCCCTGCGTACAACAGATCAGAACGCCACCTCTATTTGGCGGTTCCGGCAGAAATCTACGCAACTTTCTTTGCACTGCCATTTATCCGCGACGGGGTGGCAGAATATCAACTGCATCTGTTGGTTTACGATGCTGAGGAGAGGGTGATTACGAAATGGCAAAAGTAGCAGAGTATCGCGAGGCAGTAAAACAGGTGGTTCGCAATCACGCCCGCCACCAATTGGCCTATGGCGAGATTGAAGTCCAATCCGTCTTCGACACAGAGGGCGATCACTATCAATTGATCCACGCCGGTTGGCACAAAAAACAACGACAGTATGGATGTTTGATGCACATTGACATCAAAGACGACAAAATTTGGATTCAATATGACGGTACGGAAGCGGGTGTCGCCAATGAATTGGTGGCGCTTGGCGTCCCCAAATCGGATATTGTCTTAGCCTATCTTTCACCCTTTGCGCGCCAACACACCGAGTTTGCGTATAATTGACACAGCCAAATGATCAAAGACGATTTTCGGATTGGCATCGAGTTCTACACGGCAGCCGGCAAGTGGCGCTGTACGGATACCGGCACACGGGTCATCGTCGCCATTCGGCTTGATAAAGATGACGTGAGTTGGTACGTCGGACCGCCTTTTGCCGTGGCCGAATGTGTCTTTGACGAGTACGACCTGGGCGGTTGCTCGTTGGACGCCAATGACTTTGATGGGAACGAGTTGCAATAATGTATGAGCGTATACTTCGGTTGATGCGAGAGAAAATCCGTACACGGCAGTATGTGATGACTCTGCACGCCGAGGAGGAGATGAACGATGATAGCCTCTCTATTACCACCACAAACGACACTCCTGTGTGACATCTGCGGGCGGGCAGGGGCAAAGATTCGCCTTGTCTCCCGCAGCTATGGCCGGGGTGAGACTTTGTTTGTCATCGAGAATGTTCCGGTCGTGAGTTGCCCGCACTGTGGAGAGAGTTACCTGGCAGCGGAAACCCTGCATGAGATCGAACGGATGAAGTTGCACCGGCAACTACTGGCTGTGCAGCGATCGGTTCCAGTGGCTGTGTTTGCGTAACCTCACAATTGTCAACAGCGGCTACCGCTCGACCAACTTGTGGGTTGTCACCGGCAAAAGCGGTGGATGCGGCTCCACCCGATGAGTGTGACTGAATCAAATCTAGGGACTAACGAAAAATGACAAACTCTCTGTGGACAGAGCAGGGCGCAACGCTCAGCCTCAAGAACGCCTGTCAAGAATATGGCCTGACAGAACGTGACATACTGGATGCGATGAAAGCCGGTAAATTGCAGTTCCGTGAAAACTACGCCCACGGCAACCCTTATTTCAAACTGCTCAGGGGCGAAGTTGAGGCGCTGGCCCTGGCATTGCGTGGGGCCGCGGCTATGGAAGAGCAAGCGTTTACCAGTCAGTTGCGGCAGATCGACAAGGAAATCAACAGCTACAAGCGCAAACTCACCTCTCTGCAAAAACAGCGGCTCGCGTTGATAGAAACCCGCAACCGGCAAAACCGACTGGCAGAAAACAAAACAGAGGAGAGTTCTGCACCGAGACCGCAAGAGATTTACCCATCATCCTATCTGTGTGTTTGCGGACATGAGTCGGACTTTTCAGAAAACACAATCAAGGAAGCCAAAGCCAAAAGCCAGAAAAGGAAAATCCACCTCAGCGATTCCGCGTCTGATGAACACACGATTGTGTTTCACAAGGGTGAGATGATCGATATCCTCTGTCCGTTGCGGGAGCGGTTATGAGTGTCAAGCTTGAAAGCCATTTTGCCGAACAGCTAAAGCAGAAACTGGAAGAAGCCCTGGTTCGGCTGGGCAGGGTGAATATCGTCGTCGTTGGCAAGACCGGTGTTGGGAAAAGCACACTGGTCAACGCGGTTTTTCATGGCAATCTGGCCGAAACCGGCGATGGACGCCCCGTCACCCGCACGACCAGAGAGATTCACAAAGAGGGCATTCCCCTCAGTGTATTTGATACACGTGGGTTGGAGATAGGCGAGTACAAGCAGACCGTTCAGGAACTGGAGAAATTCATTCAGGAGAGACGCAGAAGCGCCGACCCCAACCAGCATATCCACATTGCCTGGATTTGTGTGATGGAGGAGTCGCGCCGTGTCGAAGACGCCGAGATACAACTGGCGGAAATGCTGGACAGGTATGTGCCGGTCGTCGCCGTCGTCACCAAAAGCATCGCCGACAACGGATTTCGCCAAAAAGTACAGGAACTGCTGCCCCAGACCCGCAATGCTGTGCGCGTTCTCGCCAAAGAAATGGTTTTGGATAGCGGACACGCGATACCTGCAAGCGGTCTCGAAAATCTTGTCGAACTTACCATGACTTTAGTGCCGGAGGCGCAACGGGACGCACTGGCTGCCGCACAGCGCATCAGTGTCAACCACAAATTGCAGCGCGCGCATGCAATTGTGGCCAGTATGGCGCTTACTGCGGGCGGGGTCGGCGCGACACCCATTCCCTTTTCCGATGCAATTGCCATTGTGCCCATTCAACTGACAATGCTGGCCAGCATCAGCGCGGTGTGGGGGCTGCCCACATCCACCGCCTATCTGGGCACACTTGTCAGCGGCGCGATTACCGGGACGGGGGGCACACTCATCGGACGGGCTGTGGCTGCTGAGTTGCTGAAACTGATCCCCGGTGTTGGTTCAGTCGTCGGAGGTGTGATCAACGCCGGCGTGGCCAGCACGCTGACCAGCGCATTTGGCGAAGCATACATCGCCGCACTCTATATGCTGACCAAAGACGACCCAGCCCACATACCGGGAGCGGAAGAAGTGGGAGAGGAGTTCATGCGCCAGTTGCAGGCAACAAAAATCAAATCGCCCGGCGGACTGCTGGAGCGCATCAAGCGTTTGTTCCGTAGACCGTCCGCTCTCCCTCTCCACCCGTAGGCTTCTTTGTAGATGTGTGAACGTACACGCAGCCGCGCAGCGATTGGGGGCAGAATTTGACGCCTTGTCGCGCAATGCGCAAAGAGCAAAAATGACAACGGACCTCTACCGCTGGATCGAAGATGCCAAAACCCAGCCCCCTGACGAAGACAGCGCCGGGCTGAATGTGGCCGACACCTGGATTTCACCGCGCCACCGCTATTTCTGTATGGCGATCCCCAAGAACGCCTGTAGCAAAACAAAGCTCATTTTGCAGCAACTCGAAGGTCTGCCCCTGCCGCCGGACCCAATGCGCATCCATTTTCGGGACGAACCGGGGCTGGCTTTCCTGCCCAGCATCGCCGATTTTGCCAGCGCCGACGGGGTGGAAATCCTAACCTCCCCTGACTGGTTTCGCTTTGCCTTTGTGCGCAACCCCTACGCCCGCCTCTTCTCCGCCTACAAATCCCAGGTTCTGGACTTGACGTCGCCTTATGTGGGCTTTCGGGAAGCGATCCGGCAAGCAGCCGGCTACCCGACGGCGAACGGGGCCACGCCGGGACGGGTGGGTTTTGCCGATTTTGTGCGATACATCGCCGGGCAGGCGGACGGAGAGCGGGACGGCCATTGGAAGTCCCAGACCGGATCGCTCCATCGCGACCGGATTGCCTACGATTGCATCGGGCGTGTCGAGAACTTCGCCCAGGATTTTACACAGATTCTGCAACGCTTTGCTGCCCCGCCGGAGCTGATCGGCTCGCTGGACGAGCGCGTCAACACGACGGCCGTGCTTCCCCTGGCCGCCGCCTACAGCAAGCAACTGGCCGATACCGTCTATGCAATCTACCGGGACGATTTCGAGAGCTTTGGCTATGCCATGGATAGCTGGATGTTTCACGACTGAGAAAAGTTGCTCCTATGCCTAATCTCACACCCAAACTCACAATCGTCAACGTCGGTTACCGCTCCACCCATTTCTGGGTGATCAGCGCGGGCACTTCCCGCCTGCTGGTAGATTTGGGCTGGCCGGGACGCTTTGGTGAACTGGCCGCCAACCTGCGCCGCATGGACATCCCCCTGCACGAAATCCGCTACGGGCTGGCGACCCACTATCACATTGACCACGCCGGCGCGGCCCAGGATTTGAAGAATGCGGGTGTGCCTCTGCTGGTGATGAACCTGCAAGTGGAGGCCATCCCGCTGATGAAAACCTGGATTAAACCCGAAGACAACTACACCGCAATCACAACCCACGACAACCGGGTCATCACCTGCGCCGAGAGCCGGGCGCTGCTGGCACAGATCGGCATCGCGGGCGAGATTCTGCCCACCCCCGGCCATTCCCCCGACAGCGTATCGCTTCTACTGGATACGGGCGAAGTCTTCACCGGCGACCTCACCCACCCGATGTTCATTGCCCACGAAGACCCCGCAGTGGTGGCAGCCAGTTGGCGTCTGCTGCGCGAGCGGGGAGCCACGACTGTCTATCCCGCCCACGGGCCTACTTATCCTATCCACGGGGAAGATGTGATATGACAGAGACGGTGATTGTGCGGTCATTCCCCACAGAAAAACTAGACGCCGCCACCCGCGCCGCCATCATCCGCGTCTGCATCGCCGCGCACCAGGAGGAGGACTTCCGTAATCTCTTCTCCTACATTCCTTCCGGCGGACGCCACTTCCTCGCCTACCGGGACGGCGAAGTGGTCAGCCACGCGGTGGTGACGACGCGCTGGCTGCAACCGGAGGGCCAGCCGCTGCTCAAGACGGCCTATGTGGATGCGGTCGCCACCCTGCCCACATTCCAGGGGCAGGGTTACGGCAGCGCAGTTATGCGCACGCTGGCCCAGAGCATCGCCGACTACGCCATCGCCTGTCTGGAGACCGAGCGCATTGGGTTTTATGCGCGTTTGGGCTGGGAACGCTGGCGCGGTGCCCTGGCTGGACGGGGCAACGAGGGGCTGGTGCCTACGCCGGAGCAGGAGGGCATTCTGGTTTTGCGCCTGAAACAGACACCGCCTCTCAACCTCGACAGCCTCCTGATCATCGAAATTGATGGGCGGATTTGGTAAATTGAACAGACCAACGAAAACAAACCGATGAAAATTCTGGAAACCGAACGGCTGCTTCTGCGCCATCAAACAGCGGATGACCTGGACAGCCTCTACGCCCTCTATTGCGATCCAGACATCACCCGCTACATTCCCGACGCGCCGCGCAGTTACGCGGAAGCCAGGCAAGAACTGGAATGGCATCAGCACGGCCATCCTCGGCATCCAGAGTTGGGGCTGTGGGCGACAGTTCACAAAGAGAGCGGGCAATTTATTGGGCGCTGCGGTCTGCTGTCCTGGACAATTGACGGCGTGGATGAGGTGGAGGTGGCTTATACGATTGCCAAAGCGTACTGGGGGCAGGGGTTGGCAACCGAAGCGGCCCAGGCCATCCGCGACTACGCCTTCGGGCCATTGGGATTCTCCCGGCTGGTCTGCCTGATCGATCCGGCCAATGCGCCTTCGGCGCGGGTAGCCAAGAAGATGGGGATGTATTTCGAGAAAGCGTGCGTGGATAAGATGGGAGCTTTTCATCTCTACGCAATGGAATTGACCTGAAAATCAGGAGACGGATTCTACAGACAGGATGGATTCACGATTGTGCCCATTCGGGCATGGACACGCTAATGGACACCGACGGGGATAGACCAGATAGGGAACAGACCGGACATCCGGCAGAGGCCAGCGCAGATCAGCGGCGGCTGGCCGAGATGGAAACGCTGCATCACCTGTCGCTCCAACTCAACTCCCAGTGTGACTTTGCTCGTCGTCTATGCCCTGGCTGCTTTCGCCACGTACACCTTTTTCGTGGATGATCCGGCTGCCGGTATGCCTTTGCCCAATATGGGTGTGTCGAATGGCGAATGGGTGAGCCGCCCGCCCGATTCCGCATTTCGACTTCTGCATTCCGCATTCGTTTGGTTTCGTTCGCCCGCCAGTGCTATACTGCGTTCAAATAAAACCTTTCAGGCCTCTATATCCCCCCAATACGCCTACGGGTCCGATTTCTCGTGCATTCCGTTGTCGCGCACGCTACTGTTTCTCGATTTTGCCACGCCCAGCACCACCACAGTTGAACGAGATAGTATTGATCTTGCGGACAGCCACCGCCTATCACCCATTCAAAGACAAAACCGATGAACGATCTTGCCGCCCAATTGATTGCGATCTTTCAGCAACACGTACAAATCCACCGCTCCAGGGCCAGGGGCGAAGAAGATACGATTCGTCGCGCCGTCCACGGCCAGGAGTGGCTGGCCCTGCGCTATCTGCTGCGCGAGATGAGCGACGATCCCTTCCCCGACGACGACCCGGCCTTCTCCTATCCCAAAGGGATGATCCTGTGGGGCAAAGGTGAGCGCGAAGAGGCCCTGGCTCTGCTGGACAACGCCACCCGCCACTATGCAGCCCAGGAACAACACGACTACGCCGCGCTCTGTCAGATTGAAAGCGCAGACATCTGTCAGGAACGCGGCGAGTTCCTGACGGCGTTGCATGCACTCGATCGAGCCAGGGCATTTTTGGAGCAGTCCGCACGGCCACGCCCGCGCATATCCGCCCGGTTTTGTCTGCTGGAATCCGTATTGGCTGCGGACACGGGGCAGATGAAAGAGGGCATCCGTCCGGCGCAGGAGGCCCAAGCGGCCTTTCACCGGGACGGTGACGCCAACTCGGAGTTTCTGGCCCTGATGCAGCTTGCCAATCTGAACATTCATCAGGGCCACCTCGCGGCAGTAACCAAATTTCTACAACTGGCGCGTCTCTGCTTTGACAGTGGACCGGTTCTGGCCCGCTATGAAGTGCGTCTGGGCAACAGCGCGGTGCATCTGGCCTGGTATGCAGGGGAACTGGGGGCGGCGCTGGCCGAAAGCATCAAATTGCAAGGTCTTTGTAGACGCCGGGGGATGGTCAACCAGTTGGTCTACGCGCATGAACTTGAGGCCAATCTACACCGGGCTTTGGGCCAATTCGAGCGGGCAGACCGGGCCTACACTACCGCTTTTGACCTGGCCGCCGGGCTGGGACTGCGCCCCCTGCAACGCTGGATTTGGGCCAACCGTTCCTGGCTCTGCCTGTTGCAGGGGCATATCCCAGAGGCGCGCCATTTATTAGAACAGGCGTCGCAGCAGGCAGACAGCGCCGCGCAGATGAATTTACAGGTCACGGGCGCAGTTATCCATCTGTTGACGGGCCGTAGCAGCGCGGCCGAACGGGCCTTGTATACAGCGCGGGAGTTCTATCACCGGGCCGGCGAAGGGCTGGCGGTCTGCGCCATCGACTTTCATCTGGTCCATTTGCACCTGCGCACGGATCAGCGCGCAGCCGCCCGCCAGCGCCTGGGCGAGGCGCTGGCCTGGATGGAGCAGACCGGTCTGGACTACTTTCCCCACTGGTGGCATCCGGCGACGGTCTACAGCGTACTCTCGTTTGGCGAGGAGACCCTGCCCCAGCACGCGGAGATCATCCACCGGATGTTGCGCCTGCGTATCGGCGAAGAACCCCAGCCCGCGCCGCGTGTATTGCCTGAAGTGATAGCCTTTCAAAATGGGGTGATAGAGAAGTTGCTACAAGCGGTGGAAGCACCTGCGCTCCACGCGGCGCTGAGTGAACTGCTGACCAGCGGTCTATTGCGCGCCAGTGGCTTTCCCGCGCTCTGCCGGGCGCTGGGCAACGGCGAAGAAGCTGACGCACGCGCCTTTCTCCTCTGCGCTATTTTCGGTCTGTATGTGAGCGATGTGCCCCGCAAGGAGATCGCCACCCACATTAACGAAAGCGAGGCAGTGGTGCGTCACGCTATCCGGCGCATCTTCGAGCGTTTGGCAGCGGACTTGCTGAAGGTTGACAGCACCAACGCGCGCAAGATCGGGCTGCGTCAACGGGCGCGGGCGGTGGGCTATGTGGGTGGGGCCGGGTGAGTGGGACTTTTGGGCTAGGTGGGCGGACTTTTTGGGGAAAAGTCCAATGCTTGAGGAATATACGTTCTGTTATGATATGCGCGATTCATAATTCTGCTTGCGCTGATGTGGATGGGCACGGGCGGTTGGTGGTAGAGGTAACAGTGGGACGATCTGAGAACGTTCAACAAACGAGGAGATATCAATGAGTCGCTTATCAGCAACAATTGGCTGGAGTTCGAAAATTCTATCCATTTTCTTAATTGTATGTGGCATTGGCGTAATTACCAAAGGTGCCAATGCTACACCATTGACACCTGGAATTGGGCTTTCACTCGAACTTCCAAAAGATTATTCGGTCCACTTCCCAACTGATATATCTCCAATTACACTGGTTACTGTATTTGGGCCTGGTGATGTAGATCGGCCTGACACGAAAGTTGAGATATATGCGGAGAAATTGCCTCAAGGCCTTTCGTATGAAGACTGGCAGAAGATATACGAAGACAATCGCCCAGATTACGGACGGTACATAATATCAGAAACGGTTACTACCATCAACGGTATCGAGAGAGTCTCCCGTACTGTAGGAACAGATTACGGCGAAATTTTAGAAACAGAATTTTTCATCGCTAGAACGGTTTTTTTGATAGCGACGAAAAACGATATATCTGGAAGAACAGTTTATTCAAATGTGTTGGTCGGATTAACATTTGAGCCAACAAATAGTCTACCTGAGAATACTGCTCGTATTAATAATAATGTGCATACTGCACGTTCTACCCAGGGTTTCCCGGCACTAAAGTTTCCCTTTAATGGAACAAAGACGATCACATGTGCATACAATGCTGACAATTCAGCGTGCCATCCCAGCGCCAAAATTGCAGTTGACTTTAACTTGAATTATGAGAATGTGCGTGCCGCACACTCAGGAGAGGCAAGTCAGCATTCGGATAGTTGTGTTGGCACCTATCTGAAAGTAAAAGACAGCAACGACAGTTCGTATTATTCGCTCTATGGTCATTTGTCATCGATTCTTAAGACAGGAAATGTGTCACAAGGCGACATAATTGCGAAGTCAGGAGAAACAGGCTCATGCCAAACTGGTCCGCATCTCCATTTTATCCTTAACCACAATGGTTCGAATATTAAGCCGGAACCTATGTGCGGCAAAACGGGTTTTCTTGTCGGTCAACCCCATTCTGACTGCTGGGCGAACGCCACTCCTACCTATTCCTTTACATATGTGCGCCAGACCGTCCCATCCGGCACAATGAAATCTGGCGATCAGTTCACACTGTCTTTCACAGTGAAAAACACCGGCACAGCCACTTGGACACGCGAGGTAGTAAAACTGGGAACGGATAATCCACGGGACAAAACGAGTCCATTCTATAGTTCAGGTTTAAGCGGCTGGCAGCAAAGTAACCGCATATGGATGAAAGAATCAAGTGTCGCGCCAGGGCAAGAGGCCACATTTGAAGCCACAATCCAAGCGCCAAACCAAGCAGCTACTTATCTGGAGTACTTCCGACCTGTTGCGGAACACATCATATGGATGGATCCGCCCGACAGCCCAAATGATTTGTTGTTCAAGACTGTTGTAAACACACCATCAGACCCTCCTACAGGAGATGATATCTTTGTGGTAACAAACAATTGCCGGAACGGCTCCAGCAGTAGTTATTGCTTAGATGCGGCGTCCCCGCATGTTATCAAAGCAAAGATGACTATTGGCACGAACACTTCTGGCAAGTTCTACGTTAAGGTGTATATCGTAAAGTACGACGGAACCAAGTTTGGCCAGTCTGGATCCGTTCGAATATACGACAACGATATGGGTCAATACATCAGCCAACTTGATACAAGTAAGGAGATAACGGCCAAGTTATCCAAAATTAATTATGACTCAGGAGGCTACAGTGTAGACTTCTATATCGATCCGTCATATTTATCTATCAATCAAGAGCACAACTTGGCGATCCATCTGACATCAAGTGACAACAGCGGCAAATATATTGATTACTTCAAAGTCAAGCGAGAGGCGCAACCAGACTTACAAATCGATCACCTGGAACTTCGACGGAAGGATACGAATACTACTGTCAGTCCTGGCGGTACGATTCCAACGGGTGTTGGCATTGAAACCTTTGTATAGAGAGTCTTGAAAAAATAGTCATGCAGGGTCCAACAGTCGATGCTTTTTTGCAGATTAACAACTGAATAGCAGAGAGATTGAGCATCACCACCTTTTACAAGAGCAGGTACTGTATGGGAGCGGTCTGGACTCCAATTATTGT
>CAMDEX010000016.1 GCA_945897075.1 Litorilinea aerophila | reverse complement strand
GGGCGCATATAAAACTTGGGGGAGGGTAGACAGAGGGAGAGAAAAGGTGTAATCTTATGGGGCAATCCGCGCTATCAGAAAGGAGTCCAGCCCGATGCTACGCCTCACGAACAGTTTTGACCAAATCAATGACCCGGAACACCCGACCGATGTGGAGACTTGGGTGATCAGTGATCCATCTGTGCAGGAGTTGCTCCACGTCATGAAGCAAGCCACCTCCTTGACACTACTAATCATGGCGGCATGGCGGTTCGCCCGCAAGCTCACGGTCTGCCTGGTCGAAAATATGCTGGCGCAGCGCGCCCAAGAAGCGACCACGTGGCCGGCTTGTCCTGAGTGCGGGCGCTGCCTGCAGAGCAAGGGTTTCGTCTCTCGTCAAATCTTGACGCTCATGGGCGTCATCCACTGGAAACGTCGGGTGGGGCGCTGTCCGCACGGGTGCAAGATCGGTCAAGTGGCCCCTCTGGATGACGAACTCGGTCTGGTGGCGCAGCAACGGACCAGTAGCGAGGTGAAACAAATTGCCTGCGCTCTGGCGATTTTTGTGCCCTTTGAAACTGCGGCTGCCTTGCTCCATCGTTGGTTCGAGCTCCCCATCACGGCGGGGACGGTATGGGGTTGGGTGCAAACCGTTGGTAAGTCTGCGATGGAGCGGCTGCAGCGTGAATTGGATCGTTTGAACGAAGGAATAGCGCCTGCTGCCGAGCCACTGGACACCCGGACGGCGGCGCAACCCTTGCTGATCGGCGGCGATGGGGTGATGGTGCCCTTTCGCCCTACGCCAGGCTCGCCCAAAGGACGGGTGGTCTGGCGCGAAGTCAAGGTAGCCATTCTGGCCCGTCTGCGGAGGCAGACGACGCGCCAGGGGCAAGCCGTCTCGCGTTTGGAACGGCGGCGTCTGGTTGCAGTTCTGGGCGATATTGATGCCCTTGCCCCGCGTCTCTGGCTGGAAGCCCTGCGCCAGGGCGTAGCGAGTGCGCCACTGGTCGCCTGGGTCAGCGATGGCGGGCGGGGTTTCTGGCGGCTCTTCCGTGAACGATTTGAAAAAAAGGCCACGGGCATCCTGGATTTCTACCATGCCGCCCAACACCTGTGGACGGCGGCGGCGGCCTGGTTGGACGGGCGTACCACCCGCGCCCGCAACTGGTTTCAGAACGCACGCCATCAACTCCGCCACGGCGAGAGCGCTGCCATCCTTACAGAACTGGAGGCCACGCTCGCACTGGATGGCTTACCCACTACTGCACGCAAGACCTTGCAGAATTTGTACAACTATCTGGACAAACATCGTGACCACCTGGATTACGAGCAGTTCAAGGCGCTTGGCTTGCCTCTGGGCAGCGGCATGGTCGAGAGTGCTTGCAAATGGTTGATTCAGCAACGCTTCAAAGGCGTTGGCATGCGTTGGAGCGAAGACGGCTTCAATCATTTGTTGCATCTCCGGCTGGCTTGGGTCAATGGGCGCTTCGACTCACTCTTCCTCCCCGATCTCTCCCCTAACTGCTAAATGCGCCCGGTCGAGGAAGTTCCTCGGTTGGTGGAATTGGCACAGGCGGAAGGATTGCAGCCCCGGATATCCAACGTGGCGGATTTTGCCCGCCGCAGTCGCGTCGTCTTGCTCCGACACGAAGAAAGCGGCATTGATGTGGATATCACTTTGGGACTTCTGCCGTTCGAAATCGAAACAGTTGAACGGAGCGAAGAGCGGCAGGCTGGCTCTCTCACGGTTCGCTTGCCCACTCCAGAGGACTTGATCATTCTCAAAACTGTGGCGCACCGGCCCAAAGATATGCTGGATATTGCGGCGGTAATAGCTGTGCAGAAGTATTTGGATAGAGAGCGGATTGCGTTTTGGGTTCAACAGTTTGCAGACCTTTTGGAAATACCGGAACTCTGGACCGATTTGGAAAAGCTGCTCTGGCAGAACAAGTCTTGAGGCAGGCCAGGGCACTTGATTTGGCAGAAAAAGCAACCAACTTGGCAAGGCCAACCGTTTGTGATAATTTTGACAATCGCCCTACCCTATGCTACAATCGCCCTATTATTTCTGTACAATGAACTGGATTTGAGACAAGCAATTCTCAGCGCGGGCACGGATTGAAAGGAGGCCAGCGACGAATGGCGAATGAACTTTGGAATCAACGTGTACAGCGGGCGCAGGAGGCAGCATCGGCGCGCCGGGGTATAGACGTGAGTGTGATGCTACCACCGCGCAATCCAGCGGCGGATGGCGGCGTGTACCGAGTAGAAGCAGCAACGGCAGAAGCGGTCATGGCTGATGTGGTGGCCGAAGCAGAGGCCGTCGTTGCAGCAGTTGCGCCCGTGACAAAAGCTGTGGCAGAAAGTGTTCCAGCGGCTGCTGGCGCGGGCGACGCAGCCGCAGAACGGGTGGCGGCAGCCAAAGCGCGGGCCGCGGCCAAAGTAGCCGCCAATGGCGCACCCGCCGCACCGGTGGCAGCGCCCAAACCGGCAGCGCCCAAACCGGCTGCGCCTAAACCCGCTGCGCCCCGACCCGCGCCGGCCAAAGCAGAAACCGCCGCAGCGGCCCCTGCCGAAGTCGGTCAGGCGGGTATGAACCGGCGGGAATTTGTCACCTACGCCTGGGCAGCCGCCCTGGGATTGGTGACCCTGGAAGGTGGTCTGGCGACATACCTCTTTATGTATCCCCGTTTCAAAGCAGGTCAGTTTGGCGGCAAGATTGATGTCCTCAGTTTGCCCCCAACCGATGCCAGCCCACAAGCGAACACAACCGGTAAATTCTGGCTGGTAAACACAGACACAGGCCCCAAAGCCATTTATATGGTCTGTACCCACCTGGGCTGTCTCTACAAATGGGAACCCTCCAACAACCGTTTTGAATGCCCCTGCCACGGCTCCAAATTTTCACGCGAAGGTTTCTACATTGAGGGACCAGCCGCGCGCTCTTTGGATCAATTCATTGTGGAAGTGGAAGAAAATGGCGTTGTCTCTCTTACAGAAAACTCGGATCAGGGTGCCATTCCGCCAGCAGTACTCTCGCCAAGCGCTGAAATCCGCGTCAATACAGGCAAGCGTATCCCGGGTAGACCTGCGGCGGAATCCCCGAGCAAGGCTGCAACCTAACCAGCGCATTGAGCAGTCTTTCCGGTTTGCCTTATCGAAGTACGAAACCGTTTGACGATCAAGGAGAAAGACACAATGGGTGTCCAGCAAGATATTCGAGAAAAGGGGCTTCTAGGCGCGGTCGCCGGTATCGGTGATGACGTCTTTACCCGCGTCACGGCCGGTATCAGTGTGGGTGAGTTCCGGCGTATGTTACAGGGCGAGGCTCCAGGTCGACCCAATCCCCGCCTGAAGCCCCACAGCGAAGCCTTCCTTCTGCACATCAAACCGACTTATTATCACGAAAGCGTCACCCGCTGGAACCACACCTTCCGGCTTGGGCTGCTCTCTACCTGGCTTTTTCTGATCGAAACCATCACCGGCCTGCTCTTGATGATCTGGTATGCGCCTTCGCCGGATCGGGCCTATACGGATATGATCCTGCTGCTGACCAACGTGCCTTTTGGTCAATTCCTGCGCGACCTGCACCGTTTGGGGGCAGAGGCGATGGTAGCCATTGTCACTCTGCATATGGTGAGAACCTATCTCACGGGCAGCTACAAAGCACCCCGCCAATTCACCTGGTTTACGGGCGTCATTCTCTTTGTGGTGACACTCTTCCTCAGCTTTTCTGGCTATCTGCTGCCCTGGGATCAGTTGGCACTGTGGGCTGTGACCATCGGCACATCCATGGCCGAGGCCATACCGCCCGCCATTGTGGGTGAGACAGTCAACCTGCTGGCACGCGGTGCGCCGGATATTGGCGGCAACGGTCTGCTCCGTTTTTATCTGCTCCATGTCATTTTCCTGCCGTTGATTCTGATTCTCTTCTTCTTTGTCCATTACTACAAAGTCGTCCATTTTGGCATCAGCCTGCCTGCGGATGAGGAAGAGATCGGCGAGGACACAGCCAGCCGCATCCCCGCCGAGAAACGTGTCTATTACCTGCCCGATGTGGCAATTGACGAGTTGAGCTTTCTGACCGGCTTTACAATGGTCATCATTTTCCTTACGCTCTTCTACTTCCAGGCCCCGCTGGAACATATCGCCAACCCCCAGTCCACGCCGCTGCACACGGTAGCGCCCTGGTACTTCTACTGGTTGCAAGGCTTGTTGAAAGTCGCCGACAAATTTATCGCCGGTGTGCTGCTGCCGAGCGTGCTTCTCGTCCTACTCATTGGCATCCCCTATCTGGATATGAACCCCAGCCGTCGGGGCAAGGATCGCCGCGTGGCGATTGTCTCTGGGATCGTCGCCGGTATGGTGATGATTATCCTGAGCTGGATGGGCACACCCTATTACGCGGTACAGGGCGCTCCCGCCATCGAGATTGTCCAGGAATTGATGCCCGAAGAAGGTTCCGGCCCGGTGCGCGAAGAGATTGGTTACGCGCATCTGCCTGTGGGCGTTTACAGCACAGATGACCACACAGAGTACGAAGATGCAGAGTTTGCGCTGTTGATGCACGAATACACAACTGCTGTGCAGACCTTTGACGAGGAGCAGGCCGGCTTCAACGGTGCGCGGGGACAGTTGACCATTACCCAGGACCAGCCCGGTCTCAAAAAGCTCGATTGGGAGATATTCTGGTTTGATGCCGAGTCTACGGAGGGCTACTACCAGCGTGCCTTCTGGCTGCACGAAGATTCCATCTACTGGGAACAGTACGGTTTCAAGCCTGTATTTGTCGGATATCTGACCAACTGGTTTTCCGCCAAGGAGTAACGTGACGTCATGCAGGGATTATTCGTAAAATCGCCAATTCTCAAGATAGCTCTGGGCATCCTCGGTGCCCTGGGGTCCATCATCCTGCTTCTGTTGGTTCTGTTGACCGAAGATGTGCGTATGGCCGACCAGACAGACAACTGGGCGGCCCGTGAAATCGAGAACGGTGCCATCCTCTACGCCAACAACTGCGCCTCCTGTCACGGACCAGATGGCAAAGGCTTGCTTGGGGTAGCCCCGGCACTCAACAGCCACTACTTCTTCACGGACACGGGACGGCTGGCGGATGTGGGTTACATCGGTTCGTTGGAAAGTTATGTGCTTCTGACTGTGGCTGCGGGCCGCCCCAGCAAGGCCAACAGCCAGTGGGCACAGAGAATGCCCACCTGGGGCAGTCAATTCGGCGGCCCCATGCGCGGGGATCAGGTGGTGGAGGTCACAAAGTATGTGCTAAACTACCGCGAGAGTGCCCTGGCCCAGACACCAGAGGAAGATCCCTTCCAGCCTTTCCAAGATGTGAAGAAGCCGGTCGGCGAGCAGTCGCTGGCTGTGCTGATGGGAGCCGAACCGCCAGCACCGGCTGAGGCAGCCCCGACAGTTGAAGGCGGCGTGCGCGCCCCCGCCGATCTCTTCACGGCGATGACGTGCAGCGTTTGTCATATGCTCGATCAGCCTCAAGATGCGGCCACCCGCGGGCCAGTGGGTCCTAACATGGGGAATCTGGCCGACCACGCCGGGACGCGTGTCGCTGGATTGAGCGCCGAAGAATATGTCTACCAGAGCATCACCGAGCCGGGTGCGTTTGTGGTGGAGAGCTACACCGCGGGCATTATGCCGGCGGATTTCACCACAAAGATGAGCGACGAAGAGATTCGTGGACTGGTTGCCTGGCTGCTGGACCCGAACCGCTAGGATGAAACCTTCCGGGAAGCTGCTGAGCTTCCCGGAAGGTGGTTTTGACAGTTCAAGCTTGCTCGTCGAATTGGTAGTGAGAGAAGCCTCAACCCACAACAGCGACCCCGCAACGAAAGAGCTTCTCGATTAAGACCTAAACCCCAACCAGCAACGGCGCTTTGTCCAAGCCGCTAAACTGATATTGGGCATCCCGTACATCATCTGGCTGGTCTGGACTGAAAGTGGGTGGGTGGTGCTATGAAGAATCGTGGAATACGTTGGCTGGGAATCTTCTTTGTGCTAGTGTGGGGTTTGCCCGCCTTAGCGTGTGGAGGCAGCGCGCAGGCTACGGCAACACCAACAAAAACATCCGTCCCTACATTCACACTAACAGCAGTTGTCAGCGTTCAAACCCCAATCAACCAGCAAGACACTACCCCGCCCACACAAACGCTAGCGCCACTCACCGAAACACCGATACCACCTACAGCAGAGACAGCCAGCGAACCAACAGCAACGGATACGCCTGTTCCAACGTCTACGCCCATGCTGCCAACGGTCGCAACAGCAAACGGGCTTGCCAATTTACGCGCAGGCCCTGGCACAGAGTACGCCACAATCGGTAGTGTCCAACAGGGCCAGCCGTTGGACATCGTAGCCCGCACCGCTCCAAGCGACTGGTATCAATTGGCAAACGGAGCATGGGTAGCCGCCTTCCTTGTGGACAATCCGCCCAATGTCGAAATTGCTGCTGCAATTCCACCAACACCAATACCAGCGGCTGTAATTGCACCCACCACCCTACCTGCTTCTGCCCAACCTACGGCAGCCCAGCCTAGCCCGGTCACATCCGCCCCAAGCATCGCCCTGTTGATTGTGGTCAATCAGGGCCAAAGTGAAGTACTGGGCATCCGCAATGACGGGAATGCCTCTGTAGATATTGGCAATTGGCGATTGGATGGTAGCAAAGGTGATGACTTCTGCATTATGCCAGGAGGAACAGTCCTACAACCGGGCGAAATGTTCACAATAGCGACAGGTGATTCTCAACCACAGGGCCACGGATACAAATGTGGCGATAAGTCTATTTGGAATAATAGTGGCGAGACAATCCTCTTACACTCAACAAGTGGTCAAGTTTTCCAAATTGAAACACGATAAACATTGGGCTAGTCAACGCGTCTGGGTTGTGTAGACAAACAAGAAAGGATGAATTGTACTATGAATGAAGAAAAGTTCAGCCGTGCGTTTCTGAAAATTGTTGTATATGACAATCGGGTTGAAATCCGTTCCGGTATGTTTCCCTTTGCGAAGAAAACAATTATTCCCTTTCGGAGTATCTCCACTGTCGAGGTGTCCAGTTACACAAAACAATTAGTCATCAAAACCAACGACGGCAAAGAGAAAAAATATTCCATTGGCGGTTTTGGCAAGGCGCAAAAATGCCGTGACGCAATCGCATCACGCCTCTAAAACAGCGAAGCAGACGTTCTAAAACATCCCTTTGAACAACGTCAGCTTCGCCAAAAACAATCAGCCTAAATTTAGAGATGTCGACGGTGCCGACCACAACTTGACAGGAGTAAATAGACCGGATAAACTGTCCAAACGACGCGGGCGTAGTTCAGTGGTAGAACGTCAGCTTCCCAAGCTGAATGTCGCGAGTTCGAGTCTCGCCGCCCGCTCCAAAAACAAGAGACCCCAACCGTGCGGTTGGGGTCTCTCTTTTTGCATGCAGAGCAAACGGAGAATCAGCGACTGCGTGTGACCAAAATCGGTATAGTTGCTTCACGGACAGCAGACTGGCTGATCCCGCCGACAAGTTGGGCAAAGTGACTCGCCGAATAGTGCGAGCCTAGGATCAAGAGATCGTACTCTGTTGAGTCCATCTCGGCGAGAATCTCCTGGAGAGGATGACCGACCCGTATACGCGGTGCTACATCCACTCTCTGCTCTTGCAACCGGGCCAGGGCATTGCGAAAATTGCGGGCAAAAATCGTCTCGGAGGCCAGAAAATCGGCCAGGTTGGTAGGTGCCTGCATTGTAGATGGGTCGTTCGTGTGTGGATGTACCACATGTAGTAAGGTTACGCTGGCGTTGACCGCCCTGGCCAACAACAAACCCCATTCGACCGCAATCGAACTATAATTGAGTGCCCCAATCGCCAGCAAAATGTGCCGGATAGCAGGCGGAGCCTCGCCCGGCACAAACAAGAGAGAAGAGCGCAACTCCCCCAGTAAGTCGCCTGCGATTGGACCCCACCAACGCCGAAGCAAGGGCGCACGCCCCAATGGACCGGTGACGACAAGCCCGGTTGACTTGCCCACACAAGCGAGAATTGCATTGCCGGGGTCACCGTTCATCGTCTGCACAGAGAATCTATCCCAATTGCCGTGCAGTTGGTTACGCACATCTTCAAGACGGATCTGTAAGTCGTTCGTATTGTTCGGCTCGTCCGACAGACCCAACAGCAGGGTCTCCCACTCCAACGCCTGGGCAAAATATAGTCCCATCTGCAATACGCTGGGCATATTCTGCGATTGATCCCGAACACAGATAAAAAGCTTTGTATCCATCCTCACCTCCTATCGCAATAAAATCGCGCCTGCAATCCCGGCCACAACCAAAACCAGGACCGGTGAAATCTCCAACAGCATGGCAACGAGGCTGATTCCAGCAATGATCAGCACCAACCAGTTACCGGCGAAATCATCCTTCAAGAGGTTGATAGCGATCACCGCCATCATTGCCGCCAACGCGGGTGTCACCCCTTGCACAAAACCGCTGAGCCACTGTTCGCCGCGGAAACGGGAGATGAGCGCGGCCACACCAAACATAATAATCGTGGGCGGCAAGATGGCTGCCAAAGCAGCGACCAGACTGCCCCGCCAGCCGGCAGCGTTGTAGCCGACAAAGACGGCCAGTTGCAGCGCATCTGAACCGGGCAGGATGCGGGAGAAGCTGGCCACCTCGACAAACTGATCTTCGGTGATCAGACGGGGGACGGTCTCGTTGTACAAAATGCCTAGCGAGGCCGGGCCGGAGGGGGTGAGAAGGTTAATCTTCAGGAAGATGAGAAAGATGTCCCACAATCGTACAATGTCCATGAAGGCAGCCTCCAGAAGAAGTGAATCTCATTGACACGCTTGACAATAGAACAACGCACGGCAAATTGAGCCACTGCGCCGCGCGGATTATAGAGGCCAGAGCAGCGGAATGCAAATGGTTGCCACAATCCAGAGGATGAAATTGAGCGGTGCGCCGATCTTCAGATAGTCCTTGAAGGTATAGCCACCCGGCCCCATTACAATGGCGTTGGTCTGGTAGCCGATGGGTGTCATAAAACTGGCCGATGCGCCAAAGGCCACCGCCATCAAAAGGGGTTTGGGGTCTATCCCCAGCGTAACGGCCAGTTGCAGAGCGATGGGGGTGAGCAGCACAGCCACGGCATTGTTCGAGAGAAGCTCTGTGATGATGCTGGTGAAAAGATAGAGCATCGAAATAAAGAGGCGCGGGTCTGCATGGCCGAGCAGCGCCAGGAGTCCCTCCACGACCAGAGCGGCCAACCCGGTGGATTGAATGGCTATGCCCAGCGGGATCGTACCGGCCAGGAGCAGCAGAGTGGACGGATCCAAGGAACGCAGCGCCTCCTCCGGGCGCAAGCAGCGGGTTAGAATCATCAAGACGGCCCCGGCCAGGGCCAGTACGGCGATCGGCAATTCTGTCAAAGTCGCCAGCAAGACCACCCCCAACATAATCACCAGAGCCTGCCGGTTCTTGTCCGAACGCACAATGGACTCCTCCACCCCTTCCACCAATAAGAGCCGGGCGCTCTCGCGCAGTTGGCGCAGATCGTGGGCCGCGCCGCGCAGCAGCAGCACATCGCCATCGCGCAATGTAAGCGTACGCAGCCCCTCGCTCTGGTGGCGGCCCTGACGCTGCACGCCCATCACATCCACACCAAAACGGCGGTGCAGTTCCAGCGTGCCCACTGCCCGTCCGGAAAAAGGGGAATCGGGCAGCACCACCGCCTCGACAACCGTCTGTTGCAGCGAAGAGAGCGCAACCCGCTTGTCATCGGCCAAAACTGTCGCCAGTGTAGAATGGGTCTCTTTCAAAAAGGCGCTGATCTCGTTGGCACCGCCTGAAATCAGCAAGCGATCACCCACAGCCAGCGGGATATCCGCGGCATCCTCGGCCAGCAGCAGCCGCTCGTCGCGCACAATTTCCAGCAATTCGATGTGGGTGGCTGTGTTCTCCTGCCCAGCCGCCGGGCTGCGCCCAATCCGCCGCCGCAGGGACAAGTTCATATCCCGGCGCGGCGAGGGGCGGCGAAATGCGCGAAGCTGCATAAAGTGGCCGGGAACGCGCCCAACCAACTTGCTATCGGCCGCGACAGCCACTTCGCTGACGTAAGAGGAGCCTTCGCCACGCACGTTGAGACCGAGCGGCGGGGTGCGATCCGGCAGCAGGCGGTAGCCGACAGTCACAATATAGCCAACGCCAACCACCGCGTAGATCAGACCCAAAGGCGTAAAATCAAAGAGAGAAAAGCCCGGCCCACCCGCCTGGCGATAGATATCATCCACGAGGATATTCGTGCTTGTCCCCAACAGAGTGATTGTGCCGCCCAGAATCGCAAAGTAGCTCACGGGCAAAAGCAACTTCGAGGGGCTTATGCGAAAGCGCCGGCTCAGAGAGACAACGACAGGCATCATCATCACCACAATCGGCGTATTGTTCATAAAGGCCGACACAGCCGGTACGGTTGCCGCAAGGAGAAGGAGCAGACGGCGGGGGCTGCCCTGGGAGAAGCGCGCCAATTGAAAGGTCACCGACTCCAGCGCGCCTGTACGCACCAGACCGCTGCTGAGGACGAACATAGCGCCCACCGTCAATGTCCCCGCATTGGAAAAGCCGGAGAATGCCTGGTCGGGCTTCAGAATCCCGGTGAAAGCCAGCGCCACAATTGTCAGGATTGCCGTACTCTCAATCGCAATCCAGCGGGTGATGTAGAGAATTGTCGTAATTACGAGAATGAGTACGAGAATGGAAATCTGCACAGGCGCTTCCTTCGAGAGATGATCTGGATAAATCCGAAGAAATGATTATAGAGGCCAGAAAACGGGGATCAAAAAAGTGGCAGTCGGCCTCACAAAACTTGACCTTCTTCGTAAGCCGTGCTACATTTTCAGACCGCTGTCCACCGTTGCTCGCACCCGCCACACACACCACATCGCATGAGCAGACAGCAGTATCGGGCGGTGGTCATCGTTTCGGCCATTTGCCAGACCTGTCAGGTACGCAGATGAAGTTTTCGTTGATTTCCAGACTGCTTCACCTGCGTACCTCACAGGTCGGCTCGAACGATGACCAAGACCCAGTATCGTTTCCAGCCGCAACCAACGCTTGTGGAGGATTGCTCATGCCCAACATCTATGACCGTTTTTCCGCCGAAGCCATGCACGTCATGCGCCGCAGCCGCCAGATGATGGAGGAGGCGGGCGAAGGTCAGGTTCTGCCCGAACATTACCTGGCGGCCATGACCGATCTGGTCCACTGCGACGCACGCAACGCGCTGGAAAAGTATGGGGTCAACTTTCCATTGCTGCTGCAAAGATTGATTGCGGCGCGCAGCGAATGGCCTTCGGGTCAATTGACCGACCAGCCGGCGCGCTCGTATATGTCCGCAGCGGCCCGGGCCGTTGTCGATCAGGCGTTGATGGAAGCGACGCTGGGCGCAAACCTGACGATTACAACCCGTCACCTGCTGCTGGGAATCTTCAGCCTGCCGGAACGTCCTGGGGCCAAATTGTTGGCCCAAATGAATGCCAGCCGGGATGCTCTGCGCGCCTACGACGCGCCCAGCGTTGAGCGCGGCGGCGACCGTCAGGAGCAGGTGGTGACGGGCAACCCCTTCGCCATCAGCCCCGTCTTTCTGGGCATTCTCGCCGCCGCCGTCGCCACCGGCTGGGCTGCCTACGCCCAGATCAGCGAATCCGGCTTCTTTGTCTTTCTCTTCGTCGTCTGCGGCTGGCTCATCTCCCTGGCCGTACACGAATTCGGCCATGCAGTGGTGGCCTACTACGCCGGGGATCGCAGCGTGGCGAAAAAGGGCTACCTGACCCTCAACCCACTCAAATACACCCACCCGATCCTCAGCATTGCCATGCCAATGCTCTGGCTGATCATCGGTGGCATCGGGCTGCCCGGCGGCGCGGTCTACATTGACACACAGGCGATTAAGCAGGAGCGTTCGTTCATTTACATCTCGGCGGCGGGTCCGCTGGGCACGCTGGCCTTTGCCATTCTGCTGGCCGCCATTTTTTTGTTTACCGAAATTTTTATGCCCTGGCTTCCCTACGAGCATCCACAATTGTGGGGCGGGTTGGGGCTGCTCTTCTTTTTTCAGATCACTTCACTCGTGATCAATCTGCTGCCCCTGCCCGGTCTGGACGGGTACGGAATCATCGAACCCTTTCTCTCGCCCAAGACGCGCGCGACGATGCGTTCTGTCAGCGGGCTTTCGTTTCTGCTACTTTTCTTCCTGTTTATGCAGGACACACCCATCCGTGACTTTTTCTGGGAATTTGTCTTTCGCTGTGTCACCTTTTTCCCCATCGATCCCGGCTTTGTCGGGCTGGGGTATCAACTCTTTCGCTTCTGGGAAAACTTCTGATGGCTACGACTCTTTCCGATCTCCACCCCCACGCCCGTTCCCTGGCTGTCGAATCCCTGCGCTGGTCTGACCAGTGGTGGGACGCGCCCTCGTCTCTGCTGGACGTAGACTTTGCGGGCCAACCAGCGGTGCGCGACTCCTGTTGGTATGCCCTGGGGTTGCTCCTGCGCAATGAAAAGGGTGACACCCAGCGCGCCTGCGCCATCATCGACGCGGTGCTGGCGACCCAATTCGACGAGCCGGGCGCAGTCTATCACGGCACATTCCCGCGCTGGATCGGCGAAGCGCGCCCGCCCGCCGAAAATCCGCAGATGTGGCGAGACTACGACCCCAACTGGCGACAGTTCATCGGCACGACGCTGGCGCTGATTCTGGACGAATACAGCGCACGGCTGGCTGCGGCGCAGATTGCCCGCATGGATCGGGCCATCCGCCTGGCCGTGGAGGGCGAACCCGCGGCGCGCTGCCCGGCTTCCTACACGAACATCGCGTTGATGAAGGCGGCTCTGCTCACCTGGGCGGGGGAACGCTACGGGGAAACTGGCTGGGTGGCCTACGGCGAGGAATTCGGCCAAGCGGTCTACGATAAACGGAGCGTTGCCTTTGCGTTGCGATTGACCAGAGAATAGAACGCGGATCGGGCGGATTGAGCGGATCAGCGCGGATAAAAGATTGCCAAAAATCCGCGCTGATCCGCTCAATCCGTCTAATCCGCGTTCCATTCTTTTAGCCATTCATCGAACTGGGCCAAGAGGGAACGTTTTAGCTCTGGCTCGGCGCAGGACGCGACAAACGCGTTGCGGGCGATGCGGGTCAGGTTGGCCGCGTCGTAGCCGAAGGTGTCGGCCAGTAGTTGGTACTCGGCCAGCAGACTGGTGTTGAAGAGGGGCGGGTCGTCGCTGTTGAGGGTGACGAACAAACCCATGCGGTCCAGATGGGGGAAGGGGTGGTGCGCCGGGCTGGGGTAGACGCCCAGGCAGATGTTGCTGTTGGGATTGATTTCCAGGGGTATCTGTCGCTCTTTCAAATAGAGCAGCAACGCCGGGTCTTCGATGGCGCGCACGCCGTGGCCGATGCGTTCAGCGCCCAACGCGTGCAACGAACCCCACACACTGGCCGGGCCGGCATTCTCCCCGGCGTGGGGCAAAGAACGCAGACCCGCGGCCCTGGCTTTGTCAAAGGCGTGGGCAAAGGCCGCGGGCGGCGCACCCACTTCGTTGCCACCCAATCCAAAGCCGATGACGCTGTGATCCATCCCGTAGAGTGCGTGGGCCAGCGTCACCTCCGCCGGGAGGGGGTCGTAGTTGCCCGCGTCGTCGAAGCTGGCGTTGCGCGGGATGTCGATCACCCAGCGCATCTCCACGCCAAAATCCCGCCGCGCCCGCCGCCGGCCCTCCTCCAGCCCTTCAAAAATCTCCTCGATGGCAATACGCTTGTCCTGCAAATGGGTGTGGGTGAAGGTTGTCACCGTCAACTCGCGGTAGCGGATGCCCTGGGCCGCCATATCCTCGCCGTTGCGGTAGGCAATTGTCGAAAAATCCTCGGCCCGACGCAGCAGCGCTTGAATTGTCATGTAGATTTCGACGAAGTGATCAAAATCCCGGTAGGCAAACCAGCGGCGCAAACCTTCTTCGTCGTGCGCGGGCAGGGTGTGGAGCATCGCGTGGGCCGCGGCCAGTTCCAGGACGGTGGCGGGCTGGATGGCCCCTTCCAAATGGATATGCAGTTCGGCTTTGGGCAGGGTGCGGAGAAAAGTGGCAGGTGGCAAGTCGAAGGTGGCAGGTGGCATGTGTGGTATACTTTCTCGGTTGTTTCACTCAAGACGTTATACCATTTCGCCCAACAGGGGTCAATTTGTCCTCCAAAGCAACCGAGCGCCTGTCCGTCATCGCCCGTTGGACAGGCCAAATGCCCCAATCTGTGCTCATCCTCCTGGCGCTGACCAACCGACTGATCTCGCTGCGCGCCCTCGTCTCGCTGCTGGTTGCCATTGGGGTCACCCTCAGTTTTGTGGGCGGCAGCGCACCCAGCGACGGACAAATCCGCTTGCAGGCTGTCGGCGTTGTCGTCACCGGGCGCGACTTCAGTCTGGCCGGCTGGGAATGGCAGGCGCTGGGCGAGAAGGCTGCGGCCTGGATTGAGCGGACGGGCGCGGGTTTGAACGCCGAGCAGGAGCGGGCAGTGCTTTTCGGCTATGTGGAGGGCATTCGCCGGGTGCGCCGGGCACAAGAACGGGTCAACTGGTTGGTGAGCGCCAACCCAAGCGCCGCCGAACTGGAGCAGGCCCGCCGCGAACTGGCAGTTTTGCGCCAGCGTCAGCAGGGCCGCCGCCCGCTGGTCGAGGCGGTAATCCAGCGCCAAGTCGCCGAAATTCTGACCGACGCCGGTCTGGGCATCGGCGGATCGCCTGCGCCGCCGGTCAATTTCACCTTTACCGAGCCGCCCCAAATCCTCATCCTCAGCCCGCGCAACGAAATTCGCAACATCTACGCCCGAATGCTGGCCCCGGATATTGACAGCGCCGAAGCCGGGGAGAAAGAAGCGCTCATCGCGGCCCAGACCGATTTTTCGGCCTACATCACCAAAATTGGCGGGCTGGGCGCGTATCCGACGATGGTGATTGACAGCACAAATATCGAATGGCTCTTTTCCACCGTCGCCCACGAATGGGTACACAATTATCTGACGCTTTTCCCGTTGGGGATGCGTTTTGGCAGCAGCCCCGAACTCACAACACTCAACGAGACAGTGGCTGAGATCATCGGCGACGAAGTAGGGCGGCGGGTGCTGGCGCGCTTCTATCCTGAGTTGCTGCCGCCGGAGCAGACGGCAACAGAAACGAGCGCAGCGCCGGGCGCAGCGGAGCAACCGGCGCGCTTCGATTTCGACGGGGAGATGCGCCAGACCCGGCTACGGGTGGATGAACTGCTGGCAAGCGGAGAGTACAAAGCAGCCGAGGCGTATATGGAAAGCCGGCGGCGTCTCTTTGTGGAGAACGGCTATCACCTGCGCGTACTCAACCAGGCCTATTTTGCCTTTCACGGCAGCTACGCCACGGGTGGGGCCAGCTCCAGCCCGATTGGGCCGCAGTTGCAGGAGTTGCAGCGTAAGACACCCGAAGACATCGCCGGTTTTCTGCGCACTGTGCGCTGGTTTACCAGCGCGGCGGATTTGGAGCGGGTATTGAGGAGCGAATGATGAACCTCCCCTTCCCAGTCGTAGGTTGGGTTCTCCCGGCAAGAAAATGCCTCTACGCGACCAGCCTGTGCCGGGAGAACCCAACAGGCTGCGGTCTACTAAATGTGTATCGTTGCGCCTGCGGGCAGACGATCCGCCTCATCTGGCGGCGTATCCGATGCGCGGATTTTGTCCAACACCGCGTCGAATTTCTCCCGACTACCGCGATTTGCCCGCTGCTCAAGGTAATCTACCGTCATCAACGCGGATATCTTCTCCGCCACAGCCAGGGAAATGAATAGGTTTATTGACACATTGTCACGATTGGCCAATACCCGCACTTGATTGTGAAGGGAATCGGGCAGTCGCAGATTCAACGCGCTCATCGCAGTACTCCTATCTTCTGTAACAACTCCACTGGGGTCAATAACCCAATTCCAAACCGTTCAGTTCCGGCAAAGTCCCGTTTGTTAAAGGTGACAATCCAATCAGCCCGACTGCCAATCGCCAACTCCAGCACCATTTCATCGTCTGGATCTCGCAACTGTGGACGCCAGGTATAGAAAACTTCAGTGCGCCGCGAAACTCGGCAAATGTAATCTATCAGATCGTCTACATCGTTTGCGGCGACAAGCGGATTGACCTCCTCCCGCTTCGCTACACTCTCGTATTCCAACACCAAAGGGACAGAAACGCAGGTCTCAAAATTGTATATGGTGCGAAGCCGAAAGTCAATCTTCCAGATATAGGTTGAGCCGGCAGATACATCACAGCGAACACTTTGCCATCGCCCCATTGTGTCAATGCGGAGATCCTCCGGGCCATTCGCGGAGTCAGGCACTTCCGCCACATTAGTAAGAGAGTGACTTCGGTTGTATAATCGCAGTATGTTACACCGTCATCTCACCCATCAACAGTTGACCCTCGCCGCCATAGACGACGTGATCGCGCGCGGCAAGCACGCGGACTGGGCAGAACTGCGCTCCAAGACCGCGCAGTTTTCGAGAAAATCTTACGCGTGTGCCGTGCGCGCATCGCTGATCCCTATGCCCAACGCTACCACTTCTGGAAGTACTATGCCGACAGACACCTTACCTGAGTGGGAACAGCTTCTTTCTTCCGCCGCGCGCTTGCAGCGCATCCTACCGGAGACCGTCCTCGTAGTATGAACTTCCCTTTCCCCGTCGAATCGGCCACCTTTCTGGAACGGCCCAACCGCTTTGTGATCCACGCCCGGCTGCACGCAAGCGGCGCGGCGGTGCGCGCCCACTGCCCCGATCCGGGACGGCTGCGCGAGTTGCTGATCCCAGGCGCGACTGTCTATGTGGACAAGGCCGAAGACCCGAACCGGCGCACACCCTACACGCTGCGCTTCATCGAACACCCGGCCAACGGCCAACTGATCAGCCTGAACACCCAACTCCCCAACGATCTTTTTGCCGAAGGGTTGGCCGCCGGTTTCTTTGCGCCTTTTGCTGGCTACACGAAACACGAACGCGAAGTCGTCGTTCCCCGTCCTACACCGACGCACCCCAACCAAAATCAATCCAAATCAGTGGCAATCAATCCAAATCATAAGAATCTGCGTCCCTCCCCTACCCTAGCGGAAGGCGTGACCAGCCGTATTGACTTTCGCCTGCGCAGTGACGATGGGCGGGTTTGCTGGGTGGAGACCAAATCGGCTACGCTTGTGTACGAGGACGGACGCGCCTATTTCCCCGATGCCCCCACCCTGCGCGGACGCCGCCACGTGGAGGAACTGGAGCATTTGGTGTCAACGGATGTGCGGGCCGCGGTCGTCTTCATCATCCAGCGACCCGACGCTATTTCCATCGCGCCCAACCGGGAGACCGACCCGGACTTTGCCGATGCCCTGGGCCGGGCGCAAGCGCGCGGCGTAGAACTCTACGCCTATACCTGCGGCGTCACCACCAGCCGGGTCTGGCTGGAACGGGAAGTGGCGGTGATGTTGAACAATGCGAACCACAAAGACACCAAGACACGAAGGAAGAAGAATTAATTCTTTTTCTTCTTTGTGCCTTTGTGTCTTCGTGGTTGAGAATGGTTGATAAGGAGAATCCCCTGATGAACTTCTACGACAAATTGACCGCGGCGGTTGAACGCAATAACTCCCTGCTCTGCGTCGGGCTTGACCCCACACCGGAGAGTTTACCCAACCGTTACCGGAGCAGCGGCGCGCTGACCGATGATCTGCTGCGTTGGAATCTGGCCGTCATCGAAGCCACGTCCGAGCTGGTCTGCTGCTACAAACCGAACATCGCTTTCTACGAAGCGCTGGGCGCGGCAGGGATGGAAATATTGCGCCGCACCATCGCATCCATCCCCAGCCATATCCCTGTTCTGTTGGATGCCAAGCGGGGCGACGTCGGCTCCACAGCCGCGGCCTACGCCATAGCCTGCTTTGACGAGTTGGGCGTGGATGCCGTCACCCTCAGCCCCTATCTGGGGCGGGACAGCGTTGACGCCTTCGCCGCCTACAGCGAAAAGGGGCTGTTTGTCCTCTGTCACACCTCCAACCCCAGCGCGGGTGAATTCCAGGGTTTGCCCGTAGCGGGTGGCAAGCCGCTCTATTTGCAGGTGGCCGAAACGGCTACAGGCTGGTCGCCACAGGTGGGGCTGGTGGTGGGGGCCACCTATCCGCAGGCTCTGGCCGATGTGCGTGCGGTTGCGCCGGATGCCTGGTTTTTGGTGCCCGGCGTGGGTGCGCAGGGGGGCAATCTGGCGGCGTCCCTGGCCGCGGGGCTGCGACCCGACGGGCTGGGCGTCCTTCTGGCCGTGAGCCGCGGCGTGACCGGCGCGGCGGATCACCGCGCGGCGGCCCTCGCCCTGCGCGACGAAATCAACCGGGCGCGCCAAACCAATCACCCAATCTCCCAATCTCCAATCTCCAATCCCCAATCTCCAGTCCCCAACCCCCGTACCCTACTCGCCGCTCTCCACTCCCTGGGCGCAATCCAATTCGGCGATTTCACACTGGCCAGCGGCATCCGTTCCCCCTTTTACATTGACCTGCGCCTGCTGGTCAGCCGCCCGGCGCTGTTGGCCCTGGCGGCGCAGTCCTACGCGGCTATCCTGTCGGGTCTGGCCTACGACCGCATCGCCGGTGTGCCCTATGCGGGTCTACCCATCGGCACAGCCGTCGCGTTGGCAACGGGCGCGCCGCTGATCTACCCGCGCAAGGAAGTCAAGCAGCACGGCACGGGCAAAGTCATCGAGGGCCAGTGGCAGGCGGGGGAACGGGTGGTGATCATCGAGGATCTGATCACCAGCGCGGGCAGTATCATCCAGAGCGCGGAGCGGCTGCGCGAGGCCGGGTTGGTGGTGGAGGATGCGATTGTCCTGATTGACCGGGAGCAGGGCGGGATGGCGAATCTGGCCGCGGCTGGCATTCAGGGCCACGCGGTCTACCGGCTGTCTGATGTGTTGGCCGAATTGGAAGCAGGGGGGCAGATTGACAACGCCACCGCGCAACGGGTGAGAGCATTTGTGCGGGGCGAGGGCTGATAGAACGCGGATTTTTGCTGTTTGACATCTTCTCCCACAACAGGTACAATCCTTTTGCCTTGTGGAAGGGCAATCCCCCTTGCCTGTCTTCATCCTGCACGACCAGATGTTCGTATCTTTTATCCTTTTTCACCCATTCACACGAGGAGATAACCCCATGTCCGCAGTACAGAAAAAGCTGTCCCGCCGTGATTTTCTGCGTTCAAGTGCGCTAGCCACAGCAGGCGTGCTGCTGGTCGGCTGCGCTGCGCCCGCGGCAGCGCCCGCGGCGGCCCCCGCTGCATCCGGCGGGGAGGCACCCGCGGCAACCGCCGCACCCGCAGAGGCTGTCAACCTCTCGTTCTGGATGTGGAATACTTTTGCCCCCCCGGCCGACGAGATTATGCAGACGAAGCTCAACGAGTGGGCGGCGGCCAACAATGTAACCATCGAAATCTCCCGGGATTCCGACGCAAACCAGGCGACCAAAATTATGCCCGCCATTGAGGGTGGAACCCTGCCAGATGTTATGTTTGTTGGCGGCGGTCCTGCCGCACAGATGATGGATGCCCAGGCCCTGGAACCGTTGAATGACCTCTTTGCCGAGATCGGTGACGCGCACAGCGGTTGGCAGCCCCGCCTGGATACCTTTGTCACCCGTGATGGCGTCGTTTCCTTCTTGCCCTATTCCATCGACACACCGATGGTGCAGTACCGCAAGGACCTCTACGAAGCGGCGGGTCTCACCGTACCAGAAGGCCAGTGGACGTGGGACGAGACGCGCGACCTCACCGTGCAGGCGGCGAAGTACACCGAGGAACAGGGCAAGAAGCTCAATGGCTGGGGCTTTGGCATCGTCAAACTGACCCACGACGGTTGGTGTTCCGATCTCTTCCGCAACTACGGGGCCGATCTTTGGGATGAGACAGGCACCAAGATCATCCTGGCCGACGAGAAGATGGCAGAGGCTGTCGCCGCGCTCAATTTCGCCAAGGAGTCCTATGACTTGGGTCTCTTCCCGCCCGACGCCGCGGCCTACGACTATGCCGCCAACAACAAGGCCTTCCTAGAAGAGCAGGCGCTGCTGGTCATCAATGCGGCTTCAATCTATGTGGCAGCGAAGAAAGATAAACCGGCGTTGGCCGAGGCGATGGGTCTGGCCCCCAAACCCAAAGCCACGCGCGATACAACCGATTGCAGTCTGCGCTATACAGTCGTGATGTCCAACAAGTCGGAGAACAAAGAGAAGGCCAGCGACCTGATACGCGCCCTTTATGACAGCGAAATTTACGCGCCTTGGCTGGAAGCTGGTTTCGTGGCCAATGTACTGAAAGAGTACGACAGCCTGCCCATGTGGGAGGGCACACGAAAGGCATTCAATCTGGCCGCGCAGATCGGCGTCTACCCGGGCTATCCGTCGCTGTATGAAAACGCCGCCATCGCCCAACTGGGCGGCAGCCCCGATTCGCCTATCGGTACTATGGTTGTGCGTGTGCTGATTGACGGCTTGACACCGGAAGACGCTGTCGCCGAAGCGGATGAGTTTTCCAAGCGCGAATTTGCCAAGTTCTTCTAGTCACGAATTGTAGGAAGGACATGGGGTGCGGCAGGCAAAATTCCCGTTTTCTGATGGAATCACTTCTTGCCGCACCCTATGCCCCTACCGGATTTGGTTTAGCCACAGGGGGTACCCCGAATGAGCCAAGAAACCTTATCACGACCAGCCCTGGCGATTGCCTCGCGGCCCGAGAAAAAACGTTCGCTCTTTGCCGGTGATGTGCGGCTGGGCTGGCTGCTGGTCACGCCTGCCCTGCTCGTCGTCTTGGGGATGGTCGGCTATCCCTTCGTCGAGGCCATCCGCATCAGCTTCACCGACCGGATGGTCGGTCGCGGCCCAGGCAGGTGGGTAGGGCTGGCCAACTACGAGTACATCTTGGGCTGGCCCGACTTTTCAGAAATGATTGTACGCACCCTGCTGATCACAGTGGCGGCGGTTGCCCTCAAGACTCTCGTCGGGCTGATCTTGGCGGCGTCACTGAATATGAATTTCCGTGGACGCGATATCCTGCGCGGCATTTTTATGTTGCCCTGGATTCTGCCCACCTACATCATTGTGCTGGTCTGGCGCTGGATATTTGACGGTCAGACCGGTCTCCTGAACCAGATTCTGGTGAGTTTTGGGGTGATCAGTGAAAACTTCCCCTTCCTCGCCAAAACAGAATCGGCCATCTCGCTGCTCATCTTTGTGATGGTCTGGAAGGGCTATCCGTTTTATGCGCTGACTTTCCTGGCCGGTATGCAGACCATTTCGTCTGAACTCTATGACGCGGCGAAGGTGGACGGCGCGGGCAGGCTGGCCCGTTTTCGCTACATCACCCTGCCGGGGCTGCGCCAGGTAATGGGTGTTGTGATCCTGCTCTCCACGATCTGGACGATGAATACGCTGGACATTCCTATGCTGCTGACAGGCGGTGGACCAAGCAGCGCAACCGAAGTATTCCCACTACTCACCTACAATCTGGCCATGCAGAACTTTCGTTTGGGTGAAGGCGCTGCGCTGCCGATTATGATGCTGCCGATTATCGGGCTGCTTGTGATGGTTGTGGCAGGTTATATGGATAGGGAGGCCACCGAATGACAAGAATCATTGACCGCATCCCTGAATCCGTCTTCCGCATCGTCTCTGCCTTCGTGATCTTCGTCCTCCTTCTACTCATTCTTTTTCCCCTCTACTTTATGGTGACCACATCATTCAAGTTCGAAGGGGAAATCTATTCGGAGCTGACCTGGATTCCCCGGGATCCAACCCTGAGCAATTTTCGGGATGTGATCGTCAATTTCCACATCCCACTCTACTTGGGCAACACGTTGATCGTCGCCCTCTCGACAACTGCGATTGTCGTTGTCGTCTCGGTGCTGGCGTCGTACGCGCTGACGCGTTTGCGCTTTCCCGGACGCGCGGCTATGGCGCGCGGCGTCCTCTTTGTCTACCTCATCCCCGGCTCGCTGATGCTGATCCCCATGTATCTGATTATCGTGAAAGCTGGATTGAAAGACACCTTTCCTGGCCTGATCATCGCCAATATGAGCTTCAGCGTGCCCTTTTGCACCTGGCTGATGATGGGCTATCTGCGTACCCTCTCGTCTGAAATCGAAGAAGCGTCCTTGATTGACGGCTGCACACGCATGCGTTCCCTCTGGCATATCGTGATCCCCCTCTCGGTTCCCGCCATCATCACCGCGGCCATCTTCATCTTCAACAATGTCTGGAACGAGTTTATTTTTGCGCTGGTGCTGGCCCAGGACGACCAACACAAAATGATCTCTGTGGGCCTCGCCAACTTCTACCGGGCCGACATTTATATGGTAGGGCCGATGATGGCCGGTTCGCTGATCGCCATGACGCCGGTTGTCCTCCTCTACATTCTGGCCCAGCGCTACGTCGTCGGTGGTCTGGCTGCCGGCGCGGTCAAGGGGTAATTTTTCTTCCACCTTCCCGGAAGCATCCGCGCTTTCGGGAAGGTTACTCCCCGCCTTCCTCCACAAACCTCGACCTCTTGTTCTGAATTCTAGCTTGCCGCTGATTTGCCAGTAAACGTCAGGTTGCCTTATAATCAAATAAAAGATGCTTGCCCTCCTATCCAGCGCTGGCTGGTCGGTGAAAATCCTCGTGTTTTGTACTTCATATGGCTCGTGACCTGCTTCCTCGCCCAAAACTACTACTACCCAAAACTACTACTACTACACAAAAACAGTGAATCAGCAAAGTTCGACCCATTCGGGTTGAACCCCGCCAACTCAAACGAAATGAGGAAAACCGACTAACACGGCGTCATGAATCAAATTGTTGGAATAAACGCACATCTACTTTTTGGATTCTCGGCGGCATTCTCCGACAGAGTCGGAATAATTTGACTTGTAATACTTTGCACCTAGCATCAAAGCGTTTACAGGCTGTCGCTTAGCCGCGAGTGCGCTGTTAGTGCTTTGTCTTTGACGGATGAGCCGTGGCCTGAGCGATGCGAATGTCGCCCACGGGTTTTCTGGACGGTAGGTCGGGTGAGGAATGCCATGCGTACTCAAAATGGGGCGGCAGCACCTGCCAAATTCTGGAAGGCAACGGGAGTAACCCTGTTGCCTCTGGCATTGCTGGCTGGGTTTTTGCTGATCCTGGCGCAGAAACCAGCGCCGGTGGTTGTGGAGAGCGTAGCCCCAACCGCGGTGAACGCGGCCCAACAGATCCCTGCGCCCCCGTCAGCTCCCCAACCTGTCTCCCAGCAAGCAGATCCCCCGCTGGCCGTTGTAAACGATAGGCCAATCGAAAAAGAAGCGCTGGCCGCGGCCCAGGCCATTGACCGGGCTATGGCCCGTCTGCTCGGCACGTCCGCGGCCAATGACCCCAGTACTGTACTGGAGCGGTTGGTCAACACTCTGCTGGTGGAGCAGGCCGCCACCGAGGCCGGTTTTGTTGTGGCGGCAGAGCAGAGTGGCGCAGCCCTGGCACAATTCTTGCAGGCCAACGGTGTAACCGCACCCGCATTGGAATCCGCTCTGGCAGACGAGGGCGTATCGGGCGCGGCTTTCCAGACTACCTTCACCCAATTGCTGCTCGTTGATCAATTTACGCGTGAACAGGCCGCAGCCCAGGGTCTGGCAAGCGCAGACTACCTGCGCCTGCTGCAACAGGGGGCACGCATCAGTTTTGGCCCGGACGTGGCGGCGCTCTCCCCCCCGGAGAGCGCGCCGGCGGACGCTGCGGCCCCGGTTGCCGTGGCAACGACAGCCACAGAGGCAAGCATACCCACGGCGACGCCGGCCAACGACAGCGGCTGGCAACTGTTGCCCTTTGTGGCGGATCCGGCCTTCTCCGCGCCCTCCCCCCCTGCCGCACCGGCGACGGACAATACAGCCACAGCTTCGGTGGGCAGCGTTGAGCAGACAGTTTTCGGAACGGCCGCGGGCAACTACGCCCCGGACTTTGCGCTCCCCCTGGCAACGGATGCCGACAGCCAATTGCAGTTGTCAGATTTGATTGGGCAGCCCACCCTTCTGAGCTTCTGGACCACCTGGTGCCCCTATTGTTTGCGCCAGACGCCTCTGCTGGTGGAGGCATACAACCGCTATGCCGAGAAGGGTATTCAATTTGTTGGCATTGATGTGGCCGAGGGCAGAGAGCAGGTCTTGCCCTATCTGGAGACCCACGCCATCCGTTATCCCATCGCTTTGGATGCGGATGGCCGGATCGCCGAAGCCTATGCGGTGCGCGGTTTCCCAACGACCTATTTTCTGGATGCGGCCGGGCGTGTGGTGGCGCGGCATGTAGGCCAGCTTTCATCTGAACAGATCGATGAGTATGTGACGCGTTTGATCAACCAATAAGCGGAAGGTTCCCCGTTAATGTTTCGTCTGCAAAAATTTGCCAACCCCCGACGACGCGATGCAGCTTTTGGCTGGCTGCGTCTCCTGATCGTTTTTTCGATGGTCATCGGCTATCTGTCACCCCTGGCCGACCCCCTACAGGGTTATCTGCCAGCTACCCTTGCCGCAGGCAGCCGCGTGGCCGCGGCCGCAGAGCTGCCGGTGCAGGCGCAGACAGCCATCGAAAATCGAGCGCTGGCTGCCCCGGCTGCCGTGGAAACGGCGACCCAGAACCCTGCCAGCGCGCCATTGGGGGCAAGTCTGCTGCCCGGATGGGCCGCCTCCATCGGCGAAAGCAGCGCAGCCACGAACCCCAGCGCCGCGGGTAGCCCCGCATTGGGCACAGCCGCTCTGCCCGATTGGTACGCCGCCGCCCCCTCTGGCAACGAGACCACCGCAGCGCTGCAACCGGCGGCGCGTCTGCTGGCGGCGGGTTCGTGTACCAACGCCAACCAATTGGCCTTGAGCCTGACCGTGCCCGCGGAAGTGAGTTTGGGCAATACAACGGGCGACCTCTTCACGGTGACCGCCACCAACAGCGGCGCCACCACCACGACCGAGGCGCGCCTTTTGGTGACGCCCAGCGCGGGCTTCTACTTTGTGGCTGGCTCGGCCACAGCCTCAGACGGCAGCCCGATCACGCCCCTCACCATCAGCCCGGCCAATCCCGCGCCGGGCCAGGCGTTTACGATCATTCTCAATCACGCCACAGCCAACCGTAACAATTTGCAGCCGGCCGAGACCATCACCTTCAACTTCCGGCTGGCGACCAACGGCAATGCCCAGTCGGGGCAGTTGTTGACAACCGCGCTACGCAGCGGCAGCCCCACCGCCGTCACCTGCAAGACGGCGCAGGAGAACATTCAGGTGGTGCGGGGCAATCTGATCGTCACCAAATCACCGGCCTTGCAGACAGCAACCTTTGGCAAAGTCGTCACTTGGACAGTGACGCTGGAAAACACGGGCCAGGGCGCGCTCTACAATGCGATCCTGACCGACACCATAGGCAGCGGCTATACCGGCTTTTCTATTACGCCCACCCCCGCGCCGGTCAATCTGGCGGCGGGTGCTTCGTTTAGCTACATTGCACAGGCCACAGTCAATTCGTGTAATGCACTCGACAACCAGGCCCGCGCGGCCTGGTTTATTGGCAATGCCGACGGCACAGGGACAGCCGCCAATCCGGTTGACGAATTGGCCGATGTCATCTTGCAGATCACTGACCCGGATATCGCTGTGAATATCGGGCCGATACCCACGATCAGCTATTGCGGCGCACTTAACGCGACTGTGCCGGTGACGGTCAGCAACGTGGGCGGCGCGGCGCGCAACGTCTTCCTCACTTTGGCCAGCGTTTTGCCGGCCGGGGCGACCGTCAGCGTCAATCCTGCCTTCGCCGCCACCTGGAGCCAGAGCGGCAACACCATCACATACGTGCCGGGGACCATCCCGACGGGCGGTTCGGTTGTCTTCAACCTGGACATTGCCACGGGCAATCTCTGCAGCACAGCCTCCCTGGCCGTGACGCTGACGCCCACCTACGAGGACTCCTGTCTGCTGCTACAAGCCAGCGGGACGCCGGATACCGAGACGGTTCTCTTGCCGGTGGCCGCACCCAGCCTTGTCGTGACAAAGGATGGCCCGACGACAATGGTTGCCGGCCAGAGCTACCAATACATAGTGACCGTCTCTGGCGACAACAGGCAGGGAATTGGCGCGGGTGGTATTGCCATCACCGATGTGGTGCCCAGCAATCTGATCATCAACAGCGTTACCTCCAGCGGGGGCACGCCCGTTGTACAGAATGCCAACACCCTGCGCTGGAATAAGAATACCAGTGGATCGGGGAGTTTTAGCGAGCAGTTCTTTATCAACGTCACCGTGCCCAGCCAGGGCGCGGGGGCGTGTGGCGCAGGTACGGCGCTGACCAATCAAGTGCTGGCGGTGGCCGACATCGCCTGTCCGCAATGTCAACTCTCCGCCTCGGCGACCCGTCCCTCTTTTGTCTATGACTTTCTCAATCCTGCGCTGAACACATTTACCAAAGAGGCATCCCCCATCGAATTGTGTGGGCCGCCCACAGCCAATGTGATCACCGCCACCCTGCAAGTGGGATCGGGTATCACCTGGACAAACACAATTTACACAGACACATTGGGCGCAGGCAGTCTGGCCCAGAGCTTTACAGTTGTACCCGGCTCGGTGCAGGTACGTGTGGACGGCGTAGATCGCACGGCCAATGTTGCCATCAGCGAGGGACCACCCCTGGTCATCAATTTCGGCGGGCTGAGTGGGGTATTGGGCGCATTCAGCCCGACAGCCACGATTGTCATCGTTTATCAGATCGACGGCCAGGCCGCGGTGCTGGCTGGCGAGGGCAGCAGCGATACGCCCACCCTTTTCTCCGAGTTTCAACTCAACGGTCCGGCCCGGGCCTGTGATGGCGGCATCACCGGCTATGTGGCGATCCCTGTGAATATCAGCCGGGGCACGCTGGGCATCAGTGTCGATCCCGCCACAATTCAAGCCTGCCGCGTGAATACCGTCACACTGACTGTGAACGAGCAGACGGCCCCCAACATCACCGATTCTATCGTCGTCACCTTCACTAGCGACGCCTCGGATATCATTACGCCCACAGCCTATGTCGTCGGCGGCGGTTTCAGCGGTCAAACGCCCAGCGTAAGCCAGGGCACACAGCTTGACGGACGCAAGATCGTCACCTTCACCTTCCCCGCTGCCTTTGACCTGACCGGCAGTGGGACAATCTCTTTCCCGCTTTACCGCCCGTGCGCAACAGGTTCGGGGCTGACAACCAGTCTGACCTATCTGGATCGCTGCGATGTGCCGCGTTCCAGCGCTGCGATCGGGGGCACATCCACAGCCCAATCCAATCTGAGTCTCTTTACCACGCCCAATCAGTTTACAATTGTGGAGAAGAACGCAGGTTGGAGCTTTATTGTCAGCAACGGTGGCAATACCAGCGCCACCGACTTCACTGTTGTCAACGAGCTGCCTTTCGGCACGGAATTTTATACCTATACCCTTACCGGTAACGCACCCCTATCAGTGAAGAATTCCGTGACCTACCGGACGGGAACATTGCCCAACGGTCGCGCGGTCGTAACCTTTACTGTGCCGGCGACGCCCGGTTTGCCCAATGGCAACCGGCTGGTCTTTGATGTGGAGTCGCGGGTCAACGGCTGCGCCTTGCCCGATGTCGTGAACATCCGTCTGAACCGCGCCTGCGGCAATGTGGGCGGTGTCTGCCAGGGCAGCTTGCAGGGCACGGTCACCCTGCTGCCCAGTATCTCCTCGCTCCTCAGCACCAACAACCAGACCGCCAACCTGCCCTTGTGTGAGACGGGGGAGGTACAACTGCGGGTCAAAAACACCTCTGGCCGGGCGACGGAATACAATCTGACTATCACCGATACTGTCACCAATGCCACCTTTGTGGCCGGTTCTACGCGCGTCAGTGTGGTGGACAGTGCGGGTGTTCTGCTGACGGGTGCCACCAGCGGGCAGCTGCTCTCCAACATTCCCTTCACCCCGACAACCTCTACCAGCGGCGTCGCCTCAACGCTGGTCTGGCGGGTGACCGATTTTATCTCTGGCACCGCAGCCTATGATGTGCTTGCCGAACGCTTGGCCAAAGATGAGATCCGCATCACCTTCAACGTTCTCACCGGTTGTACTGGGGATGAGGTAGTGGTACGCAGTCAGGGTTCGGCGGTGGATGCTTGCGGCGTCAGACTTGCCTTTCTGGAAAATTCCAAGTCCCTGGTGGCAGACAAGCCGGTGCTGCAGGTCACAAAACAGGTGCGCAACGTCAGCGCGGCGGGCAGTCTGGGTGGCGACACCAGCAGCGCGCCGATCTTTGTCGGAGTGGGCGACCAATTGGTCTGGAACGTTACGGTTGAGAATATCGGGACGCAACGGGTGACCAATCTCTTGACAGAGGATCTGTTGCCCAATGGTTTTACGATTACCAGCATCAGCCCGACCCCGTCCAGCAACACCGGTTCACCGCCTTTCCTGCAATGGCATACGGGCGGCGGGCAGAGACTGGGCGCAAGCGGCACAGCCACCGACACCATCACCTACGCTATCACCGGCACAGTGGCTTCCAACGCCTGTTCTGTCATCGCGCTGGAAAACCGGGCGACCGCGGTCTTCGCCTGTAGCACAAGCGACGTCTGTTTCAGCGAAGCCATCACCGACACCGCCTACATCAGCACACGACCCAACTTCACCGTCAGCGCCACCGGTGCCACCTTGCAGGAGTGTGCGGGCGGACCGCTGATCGTCACCATCAACAATACGGGCGCGCGCGCCTCGAATGTGGTGGTGACCTACACGCTGCCCGCCAATATGGCCTATGCCGGGCTGGCCGCGTCCACCTCTCCCACGCCCACCAGTCAGCCCGCCGTAGGGGCAACCGGTGTCATCACCTTTGGCTACAGCAGCTTCCCGGCCCAGAGCAGCGGCAGCCTGCGTTTCAATGTGACCAATGCCACGGGTCTCTGTCCTGCGTCGGGCGCCAACACGGGCACGGTAGATCTCTTCTACCAGGACACCTGTAGCAACGTTTTCAACGATGTGACCGCGGCCAACGCCACCATCACTGTGCAACGGCCCAATCTTTCCACCGCGGCTGTGACGCCGGCCCAACAGATCGTAACGGCCGGCCAGCGCTATACGTGGACGATCAGTCTGCCCAATTCGGGCAACGGCATTGCGCGCAATCTGGTCATCACCGAGACATTGGACGCCGGTTGGGCCAGCCTGCTGGCTGTCAACGGCGCACCGGGTGGCGCTGTGCCGACTATCAACCAGGGCAACCGCACGGTTGTCTGGACTGTGGGTACCCTCAACAACGGCCAGACGTGGACAGCCACCTTTAGCGCGGTGGCCCAGGATGCCCAGCCAGACTACCGCACAACGCTGACTCTCCTCACCGCCTGTGACAACGGTGGCTGTCCCCAGACCGCCACGGCTGTCACCCGCAGCACACCTGTCCAGGAGATGGACAAGCAGATTTTCGGCTCGCCCGTGCGCATCGGCCAGCCCTTCACCTACACCATCAGCTTCGACTTCTACGGCAACCGCACCTACAGCAGCGCCATTCTGACCGATACCCTGCCCACACTGGACGGGGCGCTGGTCTTCAGCACCACAGGCGTGACGATTGTCAACGAGAACAGCGCCCAGAATAGCTGGGCAGTTGGCTCGCTGAGCGGCAACCGGCTAATTTTCACCACGGCTGGGCCGCCCGCAGGCCAGGTGGTGGGGCCGGATCGGGTCGTGATTACTGTCACCGGTCTGATCTCCAACGCCTTGACCGCGGACAACAACGACATCTTCACCAACCGGGGCGACCTGACCTGGGTGGATGATGGGCGCAGCTATAGTCTGAACGATTCGGTGACCGGCCAGATCGTTGAGCCGATCTTGAGAATCACGAAATCGGCGACGCCGAGTACGGACCTGCAGGCAGGGGATGAGATCACCTATACTCTGTTCATCACCCACACTGCCCAGAGTACCGCGCCCGCCTTTGACGTGACGGTGAGCGACGCCATTCCGCCCGATCTCAGCTATAGCCGGGGCTTGAACGCGCCCGGTGCAAGCGCCAGCAACGCCACTGACCAGCTCATCACAGCGACCTACGCCCAGATTCCTTTGGGCCAGGGCGTGACGATTACCTACGTGGCAACGGTTGATTTTGGGGCTTCGGTGGGCGGCAATCTGGTCAACAGCGCAGTTGTCAGCCACACGAGCATGGCCGGCGACAACCCCAGCGAGCGGACGGGCGACCCCAGCAACCCCGGCGGCGCAGCCAATGATCACCGCACCAACACCAGCGCATCTGTGGCGATTTCGCCGCTGGTGGTGTCGAAGTCTCTGCTGACCACCAACCAGCCCCACACCAGCGGGTTGAATGTGGCTGTGGGCGAGCAGATCACCTACACCGTCCTGGTCACTGTACCCCAGGGTTTGGTCAGCACTGGGGTGATCACCGATATTCTGGACAGCGGGCTGGCCTTTGTGGCCTGCGATAGCATTGCGACCTCCCCTGGGCTGATTACATCGCTGGGCGGTGGCTTTGCCGCTGCCTGTTCGACGCCGGCGGTCACCAACAGCGGTGGACAGGTGGTCTTCAATTTCGGCACTGTCTCCAATACAGACGTCAACGCGGCGACAGTCGAGACGATTCTGCTCTCCTACCGGGTTGTCCTGCTCAACACCAGCGCCACCAACCGGGGCACTACCTGGAACAACAGCGCCTCCTTTGGCTGGCGCGACGGCACTTCCACCAGCAGCGCGCCCAATGTGACCGTCGTGGAACCGGCGCTGGCCATCACCAAAACCCTCTCCCCCGTCATCACCCAGGCCAACCAGACGGTGAGTGTTACGCTGGAGATCGCGCACACCGCGGCCAGCAACGCCGACGCCATGACAGTTGTGATCACAGACGCCCTGCCCGCCGGGTTGACCTTTGCCGGAGGCATCGCCACGGTGAGCGGTGCGCCCTTCAGCAGCGGGACGGAAAGCGGCGGTACAATCACCTTTGCCTGGGACAGCCTGCCTCTGGGCCAGACCAGCACCGTGCGCTTCCTGGCGACAGTCGCTCAGACAGTTGTACCCAATACGACGATTGTCAACGATGCCTTCTTGCGCTGGAGCAGTCTGCCCGGCGATGTGACCGCAGCACAATCACCCTTCAACACCGGCTCTACGGAGCGCACCGGCGACACCAACAATCCTGGCGGTGCGTCCAACGATCACCGGGCGCAGGACAACGACAGCCTGAGCTTCCCAACGCTGGCCTTCGACAAGTCCCTCGCCACCACCAATCAGCCCCACACCAGCGGGTTGAATGTCGCCATTGGCGAGCAGATCACCTACACCGTCGTCATCAGCGTGCCCCAGGGGACGATCCCCAGCGCGGTGGTGACGGATGTGCTGGACACTGGGCTGGCCTTTGTGGCCCTGGACAGCGTGACGGCTTCGGCTGGGGTCACATGGAGCGGCGCGGGTACGGCCGTCTTCAGCAACAGCGGCGGGCGGATGGTGGTCAACTTTGGCTCGATCACCAATGCCGACAGCAACAGCGCTACGACAGAAGTAGTCACGCTTACCTACCGGGCGGTTGTGCTGAACACCCTCGCCAACAACCGGGGCGTCGCACTTAACAACCGGGCTGACTTCACCTGGAGCGCGGGTGCGTTGAACGATACAACGCCCGACGTCACGATTGTGGAGCCAGCGCTGGTGGTGGTCAAGAGTGTCCTGCCTGCCAGCGGCGACGCCGGGGATGTCTTCACCTTCACCCTCGCCATCACCCACACAGCCGCCAGCAACAGCGACGCGATGACCGTCGTCATCACCGACGCCGTGCCCGCGGGGATGACATTCGTCTCTGGTTCGACCCAGAATGTGAGCGGCACGGCCACCACCAGCGCGGCCGAGAGCGGCGGGATCGTCACCTTTGCCTGGAATTCCCTGGCATTGGGCACGGGCAGCACAGTCAGCTTCCGGGCCACCCTAAACCAGAGTACGCCGCCCCTGAGCACCCTGACCAACACCGCCTTCCTGCGCTGGAGCAGTCTGCCCGGCGACGTGACCGCGCCCCAATCCGCTGAGAATGGACTCTCCACTGAGCGCACCGGCAACACAGCCGATCCCGGCGGCGCGGCCAACGACCACAACGCGACATCCAATGTCAGCCTGGCAACGCCGGGCTACAGCATCGCCAAAGCCCTGGACAGCACTTCGGCAACCCATACAGCGGGCACGAGCGTCACTATCGGCGAAATCATTACCTATGCCCTGACCATCAGCCTGCCCGAAGGCACGACGACCGGTCTGGCAGTGGTGGACAATCTGCCCACAGGTCTGGCCTTCGTCCCCGGCTCGGTCAGCGTGGATACGACCGGCTTCGACGGCACTGTGCCGGCCCCGACGCCCGCCTCCACCGGTGGCAGCGGGGACGATGTGACCCTCACCTTCGGCCCGATTGTTGTGACTGGCGACAATGTGACGACGAACAACAGCTTTGTTGTGCGTCTCCAGGCACGCGTCTTGAATATCGCCGCCAATGTGGGGCTAAATCCGCCGGGTCAAAACAGCCTGATCAACAGCGCGACGGCGCAAGTGGGCAGCAACCCCATCCAGCCGTCGGGGACAGTGACGACGACCGTCGTTGAGCCGCGCATGGCGATTGCCAAGAGTCTGACGCCCACCCTGGCCGCGGCCGGCGATACAGTGACAATTACACTGGTAGTAAGCAACACCGGCACCTCGGAGGCATTCGAAGTGGTGGTGGATGATCCGCTGCCCGACGCCAAATTTACGGCTTTGGCAGAACTCACCACCCCAGCCGGCTTCAGCTTCAGCACAGTTGCGGCCGCGCCCAATACAATTGTGCGCTACACTGGTGGCAGCATCCCTGTGGGTGAAAGCCGCACCTTCATCTTTACGGCCCGCTTGACCAACGGGGTCATCAAAGATGAAGTGTTGACCAATGTGGCAACCGTCACCCAGGCCACCACCCTGCCTGGCACGGATGCGGGCGAACGGGACGAGCCAGATGTCAGCGCCAGTGCGCCGCTCACCATCAGCGCGCCAGACCTGACACTGACGAAAACAAACAGTGTCACAAGCCTGACAGCGGGCCAGACAGTCGTCTACAGCCTGACCGTGACGAGCGTGGGCAACCGTACAGCCACCGGCGTTGTGTTGACCGATACGGTTCCAGTCAGTACAACCTTTGATCTGGCGGCCAGTACTGCGGGCTGGAGTTGCGCGGACAATGCAGTCGCGGGCACACTCTGTACCTTTGCCGTGGGCACGCTGGCGGTGGGCGAAAGCCGCCTTGTGCGCTTCGCAGTCACCCTCGATCTGCCCCTGCTCACCAGCACCACACAGATCACCAATACAGCGACAACCGGCGATGATGGCACGCAGGGACCCGACCCGACGCCCGCCAACAACACGGCTGTCAGCACAGCCCCCACGATTCTGAGCAGCCTGGGCGATTACGTCTGGTTGGATGTCAACGGTGACGGACAGCAGGGCAACCCGCTGGTGGAAACGCCTGTGGCCGGTGTCGTTGTCAATCTCTACGACGGCAACAATCTTCTGATCGCCACGACGACCACGGACAACAACGGTTTCTATACCTTTACGGGTCTAGGGCCGGGCAGCTACACCGTCGAATTTGTGCCACCCGTCGGCTATGCCATCACCCAGCCCACGCAGGGCAACCCGGCTACCGATAGCAATGCCAATCCGATCACAGGTCTGAGCGCGCCGATTACGCTCGGACTGGGCGAACACAACCCGACGATTGATGCCGGTCTGGTGCAGCCCATGAATCTGGGCAACTTCGTCTGGTATGACGCCGACGCCGACGGCCAGCAGGATGTGGGCGAGCCGGGCATTGCCGGTGCAGTTGTCGCGCTCTTCCTGGCCGATGGGGTAACGCCCGCACTCGACCTGGACGGCAACCCCGTCACCAGCCAGACGACCGGTGCGGACGGTCTCTACAACTTCACCAACCTGCCCCCCGGCGGCTATGTCGTCCAGGTGACGATGCCCGCTGGCTACAGCCCGACACCCGTCCAGGTGGCCGACCCCAACTCCAACAGCAATCTGGACAGCAACATCGCGTCCAGCGCAGCCAGCATCCACAGCAGCGGCGTCGTCACCCTGACTGTCGGCGGCGAGCCGACCAGCGGTGTGGACAGCGACGGCAGCAACGGCAACCTCTCGGTTGACTTCGGCTTTGTCGGCGTCAATCTGGGCGATTACGTCTGGCTCGACACCGACGGCGACGGGCAGCAGGGCAACCCGGCTGTTGAGTTGCCTGTGGCCGGTGTTACGGTGACGCTGACCTATCCGAACGGTGACATCATCACCACGACCACCGATGCCAGCGGTGGCTATACCTTCACCAATCTGATACCCAACCAGACCTACACCGTCACCTTCAGCCTGCCCCCTGGCTACGACTTTACCGTCCAGGACAGCGGCGCTGATGCCAGCGACAGCGACGCCAACCCGACTACTGGGGTGGTGGTCGTTCCTATCGGCACTACCGACAACCCGACGATTGACGCCGGTCTGGTGCAGCCCATGAATCTGGGCAATTACGTCTGGTATGACGCCGACGCCGACGGCCAGCAGGATGTGGGCGAGCCGGGCATTGCCGGTGCGACCGTCGCACTCTTCCTGGCCGATGGGGTGACGCCCGCACTCGACCTCGACGGCAACCCCGTCACCAGCCAGACAACCGGCGCAGACGGTCTCTACAACTTCACCAACCTGCCCCCCGGCGGCTATGTCGTCCAGGTGACGATGCCCGCTGGCTACAGCCCGACACCTGTGCAGGTGGCCAACCCCAATAGCAACAGCAACCTGGACAGCAACATCGCGTCCAGCGCAGCCAGCATCCACAGCAGCGGCGTCGTCACCCTGACTGTGGGCGGCGAGCCGACCAGCGCTGTGGATGGCGACGGCACAAACGGCAATCTAAGCGTTGACTTCGGCTTTGTCGGCGTCAACCTGGGCGATTACGTCTGGCTCGACACCAACGGCGACGGGCAGCAGGGCAACCCGGCTGTTGAGTTGCCTGTGGCCGGTGTGACGGTGACGCTGACCTATCCGAATGGCGCTGTCATCACGACGACCACCGACGCCAGCGGTGGCTATACCTTCACCAATCTGCTGCCCAACCAGACCTACACCGTCACCTTCAGCCTGCCCCCTGGCTACGACTTCACCGTCCAGGACAGCGGCGCTGATGGCAGCGACAGCGACGCCAACCCTGTCACCGGTGTCGTCGTCGTCGCTATCGGCACTACCGACAACCCGACGATTGACGCCGGTCTGGTGCAGCCCATGAATCTGGGCAATTACGTCTGGTATGACGCGGACGCCGACGGCCAGCAGGATGTGGGCGAGCCGGGCATTGCCGGTGCGACCGTCGCGCTCTTCCTGGCCGACGGGGTGACACCCGCACTCGACCTCAACGGCACCCCCGTCACCAGCCAGACCACCGGGCTAGATGGTCTCTACAACTTCACCAACCTGCCTCCCGGCGGCTATGTCGTCCAGGTGACGATGCCTGCGGGCTACAGCCCGACACCCGTCCAGGTGGCCGACCCCAACTCCAACAGCAATCTGGACAGCAATATCGCGTCCAGCGCCGCCAGCATCCACAGCAGCGGCGTCGTCACCCTGACTGTCGGCGGCGAACCCAGCGCAGGTGTGGACAGCGACGGCAGCAACGGCAACCTCTCGGTTGACTTCGGCTTTGTCGGCGTCAATCTGGGCGATTACGTCTGGCTTGACACCGACGGTGATGGCCAGCAGGGCACGCCTGCGGTCGAGCCGGGGGTGGCTGGCGTCACTGTGACGCTGACCTATCCGAACGGCGCTGTCATCACGACGACCACCGATGCCAGCGGTGGCTATACCTTCACCAATCTGCTGCCCAACCAGACCTACACCGTCACCTTCAGCCTGCCCCCTGGCTACGACTTCACCGTTCCAGACAGCGGCGCGGATGCCACTGACAGCGACGCCAACCCGACAACCGGTGTAGTTGTCGTCAATCTGGGGCTGAACGACAACCCGACCATCGACGCCGGTCTGGTGCAGCCCATGGTTCTGGGCAACTTCGTCTGGTATGACGCCGACGCCGACGGCCAGCAGGACGTGGGCGAGCCGGGCATTTCCGGTGCGACCGTCGCGCTCTTCCTGGCGGATGGGGTGACGCCCGCACTCGACCTGGACGGCAACCCCGTCACCAGCCAGACCACCGGAGCGGACGGTCTCTACAACTTCACCAACCTGCCCCCCGGCGGCTATGTCGTCCAGGTGACGATGCCCGCGGGCTACAGCCCGACACCCGTCCAGGTGGCGAACCCCAACTCCAACAGCAATCTGGACAGCAACATCGCGTCCAGCGCGGCCAACATCCACAGCAGCGGCGTCGTCACCCTGACCGTCGGCGGCGAACCGGTCAGCGGTGTGGACAGCGACGGCACAAACGGCAATCTCTCGGTGGACTTCGGCTTTGTCGGCGTCAATCTGGGCAATTACGTCTGGCTCGACACGGACGGCGACGGTCAGCAGGGCAACCCCGCGGTCGAAGCACCGGTGGCCGGTGTGACTGTGACCCTGACCTATCCCAACGGGGCTGTCATTACGACGACCACCGACGCCAGCGGTGGCTACACCTTCACCAATCTGCTGCCCAACCAGACCTACACCGTCACCTTCAGCCTGCCCCCTGGCTACGACTTCACCCTCCAGGACAGCGGCGCGGATGCCACTGACAGCGACGCCAACCCGACCACCGGTGTGGTCGTCGTGCCCATCGGCACAACTGACAACCCGAGCATCGACGCCGGTCTGGTGCAGCCCATGAATCTGGGCAATTACGTCTGGTATGACGCGGACGCCGACGGCCAGCAGGATGTGGGCGAGCCGGGCATTGCCGGTGCGGTGGTCGCGCTCTTCCTGGCTGACGGGGTGACGCCTGCTCTGGACCTGGACGGCAACCCCGTCACCAGCCAGACCACCGGGCCAGACGGTCTCTACAACTTCACCAACCTGCCCCCCGGCGGCTATGTGGTCCAGGTGACGATGCCTGCTGGCTACAGCCCGACACCCGTCCAGGTGGCCGACCCCAACTCCAACAGCAATCTGGACAGCAACATCGCGTCCAGCGCGGTCAACATCCACAGCAGCGGCGTCGTCATCCTGACCGTCGGCGGTGAGCCGGTTGCTGGCGTGGACAGCGACGGCAGCAACGGCAATCTCTCGGTTGACTTCGGCTTTGTCGGCGTCAATCTGGGCGATTATGTCTGGTTCGATACCAACTACGACGGCCAGCAGGGGACTCCCGCGCTGGAACCCGTGGCGGATGGCGTCACTGTCACACTCACCTATCCCAATGGCACAGTTCTGACGACGACAACCGACGCCAGCGGACTCTACAGTTTTACCAATCTGATACCCAACCAGACCTACACCGTCACCTTCACCACGCCCCCCGGCTATGCCATCACCACTCAGAACAGTGGCGTAGACGGCACGGACAGTGACGCCGACCCGGTCACCGGTGTGGTGGTTGTCGATCTGGGCACGACCGATGATCTGACGATTGACGCCGGTCTGGTCGAGTTGGTCAACCTGGGCGATTACGTCTGGCTGGACACGGACGGCAACGGCCAGCAGGGCAATCCGGCGGTGGAACTGCCCATAGAAGGCGTGACGGTCACATTGACTTTGCCCAACGGCACGGTCCTGACGACGACCACCGACGCCAGCGGCATCTACACCTTCACCGACCTGCTGCCCAACCAGACCTATACAGTCACCTTCACGCCGCCCCTTGGCTATGGCTTTACCGACCAGAACAGCGGGGCCGATGGCAGCGACAGCGACGCCGACCCGGCCTCCGGTGTGGTTGTCGTCAACCTGGGGCTGAACGACAACCCGAGCATCGACGCCGGTCTGGTGCAGTCCATGAATCTGGGCAACTTCGTCTGGTTCGACAGCAACGCCAACGGCCAACAGGACCCGGGTGAGCCGGGCATCGCGGGCGCGGTCGTCACCCTTTTCCTGGCGGATGGAGTAACGCCCGCGCTCGACCTGGACGGCAACCCCGTCACCAGCCAGACCACCGGGCCAGACGGTCTCTACAACTTTACTTTCTTACCCCCCGGCGGCTATATCGTCCAGGTGACGATGCCTGCTGGCTACACACCGACACCCGTCCAGGTGGCCGACCCCAACTCCAACAGCAATCTGGACAGCAACATCGCGTCCAGCGCGGTCAACATCCACAGCAGCGGCGTCGTCACCCTGACTGTCGGCGGCGAACCGGTCAGCGGCGTGGACAGCGATGGCACAAACGGCAATCTCTCGGTTGACTTCGGCTTTGTCGGCGTCAATCTGGGCGACTTTATCTGGTATGACAGCAATGCCGACGGCCAGCAGGATGTGGGCGAGCCGGGCATTGCCGGTGCGACCGTCGCGCTCTTCCTGGCGGATGGAGTAACGCCCGCGCTCGACCTGGACGGCAACCCCGTCACCAGCCAGACCACCGGGCCAGACGGTCTCTACAACTTTACTTTCTTACCCCCCGGCGGTTATGTGGTCCAGGTGACGATGCCCGCTGGCTACAGCCCGACACCCGTCCAGGTGGCCGACCCCAACTCCAACAGCAATCTGGACAGCAACATCGCATCCAGCGCGGCCAATATTCACAGCAGCGGCGTCGTCACCCTGACGGTGGGCGGCGAGCCGAGCAGCGGTGTGGACGGCGACGGCAGCAATGGCAATCTCTCGGTTGACTTCGGCTTCACCGGCGTCAATCTGGGCGATTATGTCTGGCTGGATACGAACGGTGATGGCCAGCAGGGCAGCCCGACAGTCGAGCTACCTGTGGCCGGCGTGACTGTCACCCTGACCTACCCGAACGGCGTTGTCATCACCACAACGACCAACGCGTCGGGTCTTTACACATTTACCAATCTGCTACCCAACCAGACCTACACCGTCACCTTCAGCCTGCCCCCTGGCTACGACTTCACCCTCCAGGACAGCGGCGCGGATGCCACTGACAGCGACGCCAACCCGACCACCGGTGTGGTTGTCGTGCCTATCGGCACTGCCGACAACCCCACCATTGACGCCGGCCTCTACGTGCCGCTGAAGATTGGTGACACTCTCTGGATTGACTACGACGCCGATGGGGTGCAAGATGTGGGCGAGCCGGGTCTGGGCGGTATCACCGTCAATCTCTATGACGGCAACGGTAATCTCATCACCACAACGGTGACCGACCCCAACGGCAACTATCTGTTCCCAGATTTGCCGCCAGGTACCTACGAGGTACGGGTAGATCAGACGACGCTGCCCGCTGACTTCACAAACACCCACGATCTGGATGGAAACAACAACTCGTCAACGACAGTCACCCAACCTTCGGGCCAGGACAACCTGAACCTGGACTTTGGTTATGTGGGTCTGCCCGTGCTGGCAACAACGAAACGCGATCTGCTCTTCACCGATCTCAACAGCGACGGAATCGCCTCGCCTGGGGATGTGTTGGAGTACACAGTTGTCATCAGCAATACCGGGAATGGACCCCTTGCGTCGATTGTCTTCACCGACACACCGGGGGTAAACACGACGCTTGTCGTCGGTTCCGTGCAGACGACCCTGGGCACGGTCAACACCGGCAACGGTACGGGCCACTCCAGCGTGCGCGTCTCCGTTGGCACGCTGCCGGGTAAGAGCGCTGCGACCATTACCTTCCGGGTGACGATCAACAACCCGCTGCCCGCAGGCGTGACACAGGTCGCCAACCAGGGCCTGGTTTCCAGCGCCCAATTGCCCACCCTTCCCACCGACGATCCGGACACTGCCACAGGCGGCGACCCGACCGTCACGCCCGTCACTGCGGGGGCCGCACCCCAGATCACAAAAGCGGCTGTGCTGGTGCGCGATGCCGACGGCAACGGCGTCGTCTCCCCTGGCGATACCCTGCGCTATGAGATGCGCATGGTCAACCTGGGCAATGCCACCACCGCCAACGTCATCTTCAGCGACACGCCGGACGCCAACACCACACTGGTCGTTGGCTCGGTGCAGAGCAACCGGGGCATTGTCAACACCGGTAACACAGTCGGCGACACGACGGTGGCCGTCGCCGTGGGCGCTGTCAACCCCGGCGATGTGGTACTCATCTCCTTCGATGTGACCGTCAATCTGGGTCTGGTCACAGGCACGCGCCTCTCCAACCAGGGCGAGATCGCCTATGACAGCGACGGCGACGGTAATAACGACAGCACGCGCCCCACCGACGGCGACACCACCCAGCCGGGCGACCAGCCCACAGTCAATCCCATCGGCGGTTCGCCCGAAGGTGTGGCGATCAAATCTGTCAGCGATGTCAACGGCGGCAATCTGGAACCCGGCGACATTCTGCTCTACACAATCGTCCTGCGCAACACCAGCGGCTTCAATGCGCCGGGGCTGGTCTTCGAAGACCCCATCCCGGCCCACACCATCTATCTTGCCGGCAGCGTTTCGGCGCCGGCTGCCAGCACCGTCGTCTCCACGACACCCATCCTGCGCATCACCGGCATTGATGTACCCGCGCATACCCAGGTACTCCTCACCTTCCGCGTCCAGGTGGTCAATCCCCTGCCCGCGGGTGTGAACCAGATCAGCAACCAGGGCACCGTCTTCTTCGACAGCGACGGCGACGGCATCAACGACAGCAGCCAGCCCACCGACGGCGATACTGTCAACCCGGGCAACCAGCCCACCGTCATCCCAGTCAGCGCCGGGCCTAACTTCGGCGAGACAACCAAAACCGTCGCCTTGACCAGCGACGCCGACGGCAACGGTGTGGTCACGCCCGGGGATACCCTACGCTACACCGTGCGCATCCCCAACACAGGCAACCAGGACAGCCTGGGCGCGGTCTTCCTGCTCGATTCCATCCCCGCCCATACCACTTACGTCGGTGGCAGCGCCACGGCAGACCGGGGCACGGCCAGCTTCAACGCCGGCAGCAACCGGGTCGAGTGGAACGGCGATGTGCCAGCCGGGACAACCGTCATTGTCACGTTTGACGTGACAGTGAATGTCGGTATCGTCACCGGCGTGATCATTTCCAACCAGGGCGCACTGCGTTTCGACACCGACGGCGACGGCATCCCCGATGCCACCGAACCGACCGACGCCGACACCACCACCCCCGGTGAGCAGCCGACAACCGTACCGGTGGGCGGCTCCCCCGAAGGGGTGGCGCGCAAGACAGCCACGGATCTCAACGGCGGCACCCTCGAACCCGGTGATATCCTCCTCTACACAATCGTTCTGCAGAACACCAGCGGTTTCAATGCGCCGGGGCTGGAGTTCATCGACAGCATTCCGTCGCACACCGACTACATCACCAATTCCCTGACTGTGCCCGCGGGTGCCACGATTGTCAGCCAATCGCCCACCATCCGGGTGACGGGCGTGGATGTGGCTGCCTTCTCCCAGGTCACGCTGACCTTCCAGGTGCAGATTACGACACCCCTGCCCGCCGGCGTCACCCAGATCGCCAACCAGGGCACCGTCTTCTTCGACTCCGACGGTGACGGCAATAACGATGCCAGCCAGCCCACCGATGGCGACTCTACAACACCGGGCAACCAGCCCACCATCTCACCCATCGCCACGACGCTGGCCTATGCCGCCACCAAACGCGACCGGCTCTTCACTGACGCCGATGGTAATGGCTTTGCCAGCCCCGGCGATACGATCGAGTATACGGTTGTTGTCTCCAATAGTGGCAACCAGGCCGTGACGAACGTCCTCTTTGCCGACACCCCAGACGCCAATACAGCCCTGGTAGTTGGTTCGGTGCAGAGCAGCGCCGGGACGATCACCGCGGGCAACGACCCAGGCAACACAACTGTCGGCGTCAACATCGGCACCCTCAACGGCGGGGCCAACGTCACCATCAGCTTCCGGGTGACGGTCAACAACCCGCTGCCCGCAGGCGTGACACAGGTCGCCAACCAGGGCACACTCTCCAGCGTCGAGCTGCCCACAGTCATCACCGATGACCCCGACACCCCGGCCAATGAAGACCCGACGGTGACGCCGCTGACGGCCGCGCCGCGGTTGGCCGCGTCCAAGCGCGACAGTCTGGCTGTGGACGCCGACGGCAATGGCACGCCCAGCCCCGGTGACACCCTCGAATACCAGATAACCATCCAGAACAGCGGCAACAGTGCGGCTACGGGCGTCGTCTTCAATGACACGCCAGACAGCAACAGCGCGCTGGTCGTCGGCTCGGTGACCACGACAGCCGGCGCTATCAGCAGCGGCAACAGCGCGGGCGACAGCAGTGTGGCGGTCAACATCGGCACGCTCCCCGGTGGCGTCAGCGTCACCATCACCTTCCGGGTGATAGTCAACAACCCGCTGCCCGCCGGTGTCGTCCAGCTTGCCAACCAGGGCACGCTGGGCAGCAACGAACTGCCCACTGTCCAGACCGATGACCCGGACAGCGCGGCGGGCGGCGATCCGACCGTCACACCCCTCACTGCCCAGCCCCTGATCAGCGCCACCAAGCAGGACAGTTTGGCCGTGGACGCCGACGGCAACGGCACACCCAGCCCCGGCGACACCCTCGAATACCGGGTCACAATCATCAACAGCGGCAACCAGGCCGGGCGCGCCACATTCGTTGACAATGTGCTGGACCCCAATGTGGCCCTCGTCGTCGGCTCTGTGCAGACAACGCTGGGCACGATCGTGCGCGGCAACAATGCGGGCGATACAGGCGTGCAGGTCAATGTGGGCCTGATCCCCGGCGGCGGCGGCACAGAGATCATCAGCTTCCGGGTGACGATCAACGATCCGTTGCCCGCGGGCGTGACACAGGTTGGCAACCAGGCCACAGTCAGCGGCAGCAACTTCCCGACCGTCCCCACCGACGACCCGGACACCCCGGCCAATAACGACCCGACGATCACACCAGTGGTAGCCGCCCCCGTGTTGGCCGCCAGCAAACGGGACAGTCTGGTTGTGGATGTCGACGGCAATGGCACACCCAGCCCCGGCGACACAATCGAATACCAGGTAACGATCCAGAACAGCGGCAACAGCGCAGCCACCGCCGTCGTCTTCAACGACATCCCCGACGCCAATACCGCGCTGGTCGTCGGTTCTGTGCAGACCAGCGCCGGAACGGTCACGACCGGCAACACAGCGGGTGACACAAATGTCGCCGTCAACATCGGCACAATCCCCGGCGGCGGCCAGGTAGTCATCACCTTCCAGGTGACGATTAACAATCCGCTACCGGCTGGGGTGGCCCGGGTGTTGAATCAGGGCACAGTTGCCAGCGACCAATTGCCCGACCTGCCTACCGACGACCCGGATACGACGGCAAACGACGACCCAACGGCAACACCTGTCGTGGCAGCGCCGGTTCTCACGGCGATCAAGCGTGACACTCTACTCGTGGATGCGGATGGGAACGGCATCGCCAGCCCGGGCGATACAATCCTCTACCAGATAACGATTCAGAACAGCGGCAACGGTGCAGCCACAGGCGTTGTCTTCAACGACACGCCCGACGCCAACACCGCGTTGCTGGTCGGCTCGGTGCAGACCAGCGCCGGAACGGTCACAACTGGCAACAGTGCAGGTGACACAGACGTCGCCGTCAACATCGGCACCATCCCTGGCGGCGGTCAGGTCGTGATTACCTTCCGGGTGACGGTCAACAACCCGCTGCCCGCAGGTGTCACCCAACTCGCCAACCAGGGCACTCTCAGCAGCAACCAACTGCCCATTCTGCCCACCGACGACCCCGACACAGCCCAGCCCGATGACCTGACCGTCACCCCACTGACGGCTACACCTATTATCAATGCCACCAAACGCGATAGTCTGACCGTGGACGCCGACGGCAACGGCACACCCAGCCCCGGCGATACGCTTGAGTACCAGATTATCGTCGCCAACAACGGCAACCAGGCCGGTCTGGCTGTCTTTGTCAACGACCTACTCGACCCGAATGTGGCACTCGTCGTCGGCTCGGTGCAGAGCAGCCAGGGCACGATTGTCCTGGGCAACACCGCGGGCGACACCTCCGTCAACGTCAACCTGGGCACCATCCCCGGTGGGCAGAGTGCGACCATCACCTTCCGCGTGACCATCGCCAACCCGCTGCCCGCGGGCGACACCCAGATCGCCAACCAGGCCATTGTCACCGGTGACAACTTCCCCAACACACCTACTGACGACCCGGATACGCCCGCCGACGATGATCCCACAGTCACGCCTGTCGTGGGTGCCCCGG